>DASWOZ010000001.1:0-5738 GCA_036398535.1 Mucilaginibacter sp.
AAATTGTTTCACTATGAGTCAGATAAATATAAAGCACATTAAGAACCTGAACAATGATTGTTTAAGAGGTATCGAATTTTATAAACAGGAGCTTGGTATCCTGCAGGAACGATTGGAGGAAATTGCCGCGGATAATACCGCCATGGAAGTTCGTGAAAAGGTTGAACATTTTCAGAATCAATTCCTGATTCACGGGAATTACCTGGATGAGTTAAAGCATTATATTCACGCCAATGATAAAAGCATTGAACATGAGCTTCTTCGTACAGAAGTATTTGTTTCTGAAAGTATAGCAGCCGAACATAAGCGCATACATGAGCAGTACTTAAACGAAGAAAAAATATTTAATGACCTGCGGCATGAATTTAACCGCTTCGCGGCAGAATGGATGTAAACCGCCTTTAGGCAGCAAGGAAATCGCTTTTAAATGAATTACTGTTTTACCCTCTTTCCGCCGAAGGCGAAGAGAGGGGGGCAAGCGAAGCAATGACCGGGTGAGTCTTAATGAAGCGACATTGCCGCCAATGCACAGGCGCCACATTCACCCGATTACGCTATGCGCAAAGGGGGCTAAGGAATTTAAAAACGATTTACTTGCTTTATCAATAAAAATTACGGATACCCGGCCTTAAGCTTAAATTGCTCATGGCTGGGTATCCTGGCATTGTATGGCTGTAATGATCACTGTATTAAAAACATCATCCGCTGTACAGCCACGGCTAAGATCGTTTACCGGCTTTTTCAGCCCCTGTAAAATTGGCCCTATAGCCAATGCCCCCGTTTCACGCTGAATCGCTTTATAAATATTGTTCCCGGAATTTAGATCAGGGAAGATCAGTACACTGGCCTGACCGGCCACCTCAGACCCGGGCATTTTATTATTGCCTACCGTCGGGTCAACTGCGGCATCGTATTGTATCGGGCCCTCTATCTTTAAATCCGGGCGTTTAATTCTCACAATTTCCGTAGCGCGGCGTACCTTTTCTACATCCTCGCCTATACCAGAGGTGCCTGAAGAATAGGATAGCATGGCCACCTTAGGTTCAATGCCAAAGCGTATGCTGCTTTCAGCCGAAGATATGGCAATCTCAGCAAGCTGTTCGGCGGTTGGGTTGGGGTTTACCGCGCAGTCGCCAAAAACACATACCCTGTCGGGCAGGCACATGAAAAATATGGATGATACCAATGATATGCCCGGTTTGGTCTTGATAAATTGCAAAGCGGGCTTAATAGTATGTTGTGTGGTATTTACCGCACCTGATACCATCCCGTCAGCCAATCCTTTGTATACCATCATTGTTCCGAAATAAGAGGAATCCATCATCAGGTCATGAGCAATTTCCCTGGTCACATTGTTGTTTTTACGTAATTCATAAAGTGTATTAGCGAAATCATCAAAATTTGGATCACTTGCCGGATTCACAATTCGTACCTTATCTAGGTCCAGGTCAATATCCAATTGCTTTACCGCGGCGCGGATGTCTTTTTCATAACCAAAGAGGGTAATATCTACCAGTTCCCGGGCAATCAGTTTAGCGGCGGCTTTTAGTATCCGTTCATCTGTACCTTCGGGCAATACAATGTGCTTTTTAGATCTTCCGGCCCATTCTATCAGTTGATATTGAAAAATGCGGGGGGTAATTCCGGATGGCTTGCTGGAAATGATCAGCCTTTCTAATTCGGGAACATTAATAAACCTATTAAAAGTATCAACAGCCAGTTGAATCTTCTGCGTATTGTCTGCGGTGATCTTTGATCGTATAGCTGCTACTTCAACACTGGTAGGAAATGTTTCTGATTCGACTGAAATAATAGGGACAACCGTTTCCAGGCCGTTGATCAGTTTTAAAATTGATTCTTCTGGCTGATAGCCTGTAGTCAAAATAATGCCGGCAACTTTGGGGTAGCTGGCTGATACATTGGCTTGCAAAGCGCTAATAATAATATCGCCACGGTCGCCGGGGGTAATGATGAGCACGTTCTTTTTAAGATAATTTAAAAAATCCGGTACCTGCATCGCGCCGATCAGAAAGTTATCTGCATGGTTAGAAAGATGCTCCTTCCCAAACAATAGCCTGCCATTAATTTTTTCAAGAATCTCATTCATGGTTGGGCTCCGGAGGTTTAGGTCCTCCGGCATTACAGCAAGCAATATTCCGGGCGAAAGCTGCATTTTCAGCAGGTCTTCTACCGCTTTTGCATTTTCAGGTTTTATTTTATTAGCAACAACAGCCAATACCTGAACTTCCCGCGTTTTAAAATTATGTATTGCTGCAAATACCGTATTTACCACTTGCGAAGCGGTTTTTTCTTCGCCTGATGTAACGATAATTACGGGAGCACGCAGGTTTTTTGCAATTTGTACATTAATTTCAAATTCAAATGCAGCACCTTCACCCAGGTAATCCGTACCCTCAACTACTGTAAAATCATATTCTTCATCAAGCCGCTTAAACTTCCGGATTATTGTATCCAGTAGCTCGCCTTGTTCTTCAGTTTCCCATTGGCATACCAATTTTTCCCAGGTGCAGGCATAAGCATCGTCATACTTAACGGGCATATCAAAGTAGTTTAAGATAGTTTCTATATGACTATCTGTTTTTTGCAATTCGTTCTGGCTGCTTACGGGTTTAAAAAAACCTACTTTTTGAGCTTTACCTAAAAGCATGTTGACCAGGCCAATAGTAATAACCGATTTGCCGCTATGCGCTTCCGTACCGGCAATATAAACAGTTTTAATCATGATGAATATTAAAAATTAATTGATGCTTGCATCCAAATTTTATCAGGCGCATTGCTTTCAGTTTCGGGGGTAAAGGATGTATGAAGTTTAACAGCATAATCTCATATAGCAGCAACATCTAAAACATAGTTAACGGTAAGGATTTTCATAAAAATACGAATAATGAACTATACAAAAGTTGCTATTGCGCTGTTAAGAACGAATGATGCAAATCACAATTTAAATGCAAATAACCGGATGTTTATCAATAATTTAAGTGATGACGATCATTCTTTAACAAAGAAAAAATGTAAAAATTTGGATCATCAAACCTAAAAGTAAATGTTATGAAAACTATACTTATCCTGACAGATTTTTCCGAGAATGCAACTCATGCTGCAATATCTTCGGTAATGTTAAGTGAAAAACTCCATGCCAATCTTTTATTGTTAAACAATATTACCGGGATACCGGTAACGCCTTATTACCTGGGCGGGGGGCTTGTTGCAGAAGAAGCAAGCTGGCTTGTTGAAGAAAGTAAGAAAAATCTGAAAAAACTCACAGAAAGCCTGGAACCTGTTATAGCACGCCTTGATCCGGAGCAACATAAACCTACCGTTCATACCCAAATTGAAGAAGGCAGCCTTGGCGAAAACATTACAGCTATTCTTGATCAAAAGAATATAGAAATGGTAGTAATAGGTGGGAAAACCGGAAGTTCTTTTGATCATATATTATTGGGAAGTGACACACTGTCTGTTATAAAACATTCAAACCGTCCTGTTTTGGTGGTGCCATTTGAAGCTGATTTTAAAAAGTTGAAAAAAGTAGTTTTTGCAACCGACTTTAATGAAGCTGATATTAACGCCATGCATTTTTTGGTTAAATTGGGAAAGCAATTTGATTTTCAACTGGAAATTGTTCATGTGAGTTTGATCGGCGAAAATGACAAACATGATAACGATAAGGAAACACGATTTTTATCTAAGGTTGATAAGTTAAAATATCCAAAAATAGTTTACAAACATATAAGGGGAAAGGATGTAATTGAACGGCTTAACCGTTTTTGTGAAGAAACAAAAGCAGATGTCCTGGCACTGGTTCATTATTCGCATTCTTTTTTCTTACGTATTCTGCAGGATAGTCATACCCAAAAAGCGCTGAGCAGTCAAAATGTACCCCTTTTGGTATTCCCCGCTGGTATGGAAGAAAAGGTATAAAAATGAAATCACTTCAATTTAATTTCCGTCATCCTGTAAAAGGGCAGGTAAAGCTTTTCAATCAGTTTTATCCTAAACAAACCCGTATGTTGTTATTGGATATTGAAGCTGAAGAAGTCATTATTATACCGGTTGAAGGCTTATGTGCAGGCAAATGGAAGGCAATGCTTGAATGGGAGCATGATGATAGGAATTATTTTTATGAGCAGGAGTTTGAAATAACATAGCTTGTATTGATAACAATTTCCACGACGCCTGTAATGCAATTTAAATTTTAGTTATGCAACCATCTTAAAACCTGTTCTGATATTTCGTTAAATGAATCATCTATCTGTTAAACTATATAAATAAATCAAAAAGTTAAAATCATGTCCATTCAAACTATTAACCCAAACACAAATACCTTAGTCAAATCTTTTGAAGAAATGACAGAGGCATCAGTTAATGCAGCTGTTGCCCAGGCAGAAAAAGCATTTACCAGTTGGAGGAAAACCAGCTATAAGGAACGCGCCCAACTGCTCTATAAAGTAGCCCAGTTGATGCGCAGAGAAAAAAATGTTCTTGCAGAATTGATCACGCTGGAGATGGGCAAACTAATTTCACAAGCCGAGGCAGAGATTGATTTAAGCGCGAATATTATAGAATACTATGCTGATCATGGAGAAAAGTTCCTGGCAGACAAAACGCTGGATCCATTGTACGGAAGTGCTTTTATCCGTTATAGCCCTATTGGCGTTTTACTGGGGGTTGAACCCTGGAATTTTCCGTTTTACCAGGTGGCCAGGTTTGCAGCGCCTAACATCATGATAGGAAATACCGTACTGGTTAAACATGCGTCTAATGTACCTCAGTGTGCTATAGCTATACAACAGTTATTTGAAGAAGCACATGCTCCTGAAGGGGTTTACACCAATTTGCTTTTATCAGGCAAACGGGCTTCTGAACTGGTTGCTGATAAGCGGATCAAAGGCGTTTCGCTTACCGGCAGTGAAGCCGCCGGCGCAAGTTTGGCCGCCGAAGCTGGAAAATATTTAAAGAAATCAGTTTTAGAATTGGGCGGAAGCGATGCTTTCATCATTCTGGAAGATGCTGATATTGATCAGGCGGTTGAATGGGCCGTAGTTGGAAGAATAAATAATAATGGCGAATGCTGCGTTGCTGCAAAGCGCTTCATCGCTGTAGAATCCATTGCCGATGAATTTTTGAAAAAATTCACTGATAAATTATCAAAGCTAAAAGTTGGTGATCCAATGGACAGAACAACAGAACTGGGCCCTTTAAGCAGTGAAGAGGCCGCGGTACAATTAGCAGACCAGGTAAAACGATCAGTAGATGCCGGAGCCAGAGTCTTACTCGGCGGCAATCGCGTTGATTGTGCAGGGGCCTTTATGCAGCCGACAATTTTAACCGACCTCCGTCCGGGTATTGCCGCCTATCACGAAGAATTATTTGGCCCGGTGGCTTCATTTTACAGAGTGAAAGATGAACAGGCAGCTATTGATTTAGCCAATGACTCTGATTTTGGATTAGGTGGTTCCGTATTTACCCAGGATATTGAGAGGGGCAAGCGTATAGCAGATCAGATTGATACCGGTATGGTATTTATTAACCATCCTACCTGGACACAGGCCGATCTTCCTTTTGGGGGTACTAAACGCTCTGGTTATGGCCGTGAACTGTCTGAGCTGGGTATTGATGAGTTTGTAAATAAGAAGCTCATTCGTATAAGTGAACTTTCAGATCCGTTTTAAGACATAGGTTTCCGTCTTTATTTTAGATTGCTTAGCAATCTAAAA
>DASWOZ010000002.1:0-1962 GCA_036398535.1 Mucilaginibacter sp.
TCCCCGGTTCTGCCGAATTGGAAATTACTTATACCGAGCCTGCCGTTAAAGGCGATACTTCAAGCGGAGCATTGAAAAAAGCTACCGTTGAAACCGGAGCAGAGATCAACGTGCCTTTATTTATTAATATTGGCGATAAAATAAAAGTAGATACCGCTACCGGAAGTTATGTAGAACGTGTTAAAAGCTAATAACATATTAAATTAATAGGATTTTAAAGCCTCCTGAAGGAGGCTTTTACATTTTAGGAATCCGATATATAAGTTAAAACAACGCTACTAATCGCTCTAACGCCATGCCTCTTGACCCTTTAATGAGTATAGTTGAGTTCTTTACCGGATTTGCTTTTAAACTATCAATCGCTTCTTCAACGGTTGTATAAAAAATAGCTGCCGGTTTGTTTTGATTGTTGATTGCTGATTGTTGACCTGAAAACGCGGTCCCGATAAATATTCGCTCATCCACCTTGGTGTCTAACGCCTTTTTAATAACAGCTGCGTGTTCGGCAGCAGATTCCTCACCCAGTTCAAACATATCACCCAAAATAAGCACCTTACGGTTTGCCTGTAGCTTGCCAATGTTTTCAATAGCTACCTGCATACTGCTTGGGTTGGCATTATAATAATCACATATCAAAGTATTGGTAGCCGTCTTTGTAATTTGCGAACGGTTGTTTTTAGGCTCATAGTTTTCAATACCCTGGTTAATTTCGTTTGCAGGCAATTTAAAATAAACACCAATACATATAGCGGCTAATATATTATCCAGGTTATAGGCCCCGGTAAGCTGGGTTTTAACGGTATAGCTTTCTCCGGAAGTATTATTGGTCCAGTTTAAAGTTAGCAATGGGTCGTTCGTTGTAATTTCACCGCTTACCAAATCATCAATAGCATCACCATAAAAAATGGGCGATATTTCAAACTTACGGGCGGCCTGCATTTCCATTAATGTTTGGCTGTTACTATTAATAAAAGCTACCCCGCCTCTATTTTCAGAAGTTCCTCCTTCAGCTAAATAGTCGTATAGCTCGCCCTTTGCTTTTTTAACACCCTCAATACCGCCAAAACCTTCCAGGTGTGCTTTGCCTACATTAGTAATTAATCCGTGTGTGGGCTGGCTTATACTGCAAAGCAGCTCTATTTCTTTTTGATGATTGGCGCCCATTTCTATCACCGCAATTTGATGTGACGATTCAATACTTAGCATAGTAAGCGGTACACCAATATGATTATTAAGGTTTCCCTGCGTAGCCAGCGTTTTAAAATGCTGCGACAAAACCGCGTTGATCAGCTCTTTGGTTGTTGTTTTGCCATTGGTACCCGTAAGGCCAATAACCGGGATAGTTAACTGTTTACGATGGTATCTCGCTAAATCCTGCAGCGAGGTTAACACATCATCTACCAATAAGCATTGGTCATTAACGCGGTATGCGGCATTGTCAATTATGGCATACGCCGCGCCTGCCGTTATAGCTTGTTCAGCAAAGGTATTGGCATCAAACTTTTCGCCTTTTAGCGCAAAAAACAAGCTGCCTGCAGCAATTTTACGGGTATCGGTACTAATAACCGGATGTTGCAGGTAGATCTGGTATAGCTGTTCGATGGTTATCATAGCAGGTAGAATATCCTAGTTTAAAGGTACTATCTCTTTTTCAAAAAAAGTATTTACCAAAAATAGGATTGTTATATGGAGTGCCCTAAACATTTTGCAAATAGTATACTTAATTACCTGTAGTTTCTAAAACCTGGTATAAAGTGCAAATTGCAGTACGTGGTTTAAGGTAAACGTTTCTACCTGGTTTATGTATTGGTTAAGATAACCGGCTTCAACATCAATCATTTTATTAAGGCGATAGCCAAATGCGGCATAGGCCCGGTTTTGATCGAAGGCATGCCCATTTACCTGATCCTGATTTTGCACGTTTACAAAAAACTCATTTTGTAACGCTACAAATGTGCCTTT
>DASWOZ010000003.1:0-1881 GCA_036398535.1 Mucilaginibacter sp.
TAATCAGACACATAATTTACATCGGCGGCATCATAAGTGCCTATTTTTTTACCGGGATGGGTGCCGTCCTTCATCGAGAATTCAGGATCCATACCAAAATGCACCTGCGGCATAGCAAGATATTTTTCTAATAATGGCAATTCAGCATGGATATTACTTAAAGCCACCTGCACATCTAAAAATACAATAGCGTGTGCCTTTTGTGCTAATTTTAAAACCGAATCAATTTGCTTAAAAGGCATGCGGTTACGGTACTTGCCATCTTTACCCGGGTCGCCGCTGGCTACTACAGCTATGTAGTGTAGTGCGGGCTGTACGGGTGTAGTCGGGTCGGCTTTTTCCCAGTTCTTTACTTCGCCTTTTAATTTGGCAAGCATTTCGTTTGGTGGCAACTCGCCTAAAATACCCATCTTTTTGGCGTAAAGGTTACCATAAAAAGCAACCACCCTTTTAAACGGTAATATAGCGCCCGGCAATGGGTAAGGTGCATTTTTAACCGGCCATTTACCAGTTGTGTCACCATGCGCCAGCTTTTTCATCAGCGTATCATAAAGCTTTTTATTAAGTGGCGGATAAACTACCGGTGCTGCCGCTACAGTGTCCTTGCCATTCGCGGCTACTTTAACAGCTCCCGGTGTTGCTGCTTTAGCATCCTTGGTACCCGTGCTGCTTTGGCTGCAGTTTGAAAAAAATAATAACGATAACAGCACTAATGCGGCAGATAATAAGGAGCTTTTTAATTTCATTTTAATTGTTTTTGTATGTAAAGCGGGGTAATGTAAAATAACATTATTTTCTATTTACCACGGGCGTAAAGTTATCAACAGTTAGTTAGCATTATACTTATTAAATAAGCATAATATACAACAATAAGCCTGTTATATCTATTTTATGGGTTATGCTTTGGTTTTAAAAAATTTGCCAAATACACCAAGCGGCAATTTAGGCCCTGAGGTTGCCTGTAAGTAAAGTTCACCAATCTCCAGGTTCTGCACCTGCGGGTAAGCGCTTTTGATCAGGTTCTCAATAATTACCGATGAAAAGCCAAGCGAGTAGGTATTTAATATCAGGAAATGCTCATCGGGGTCGAGCAGTTCTACCACATCATGCATCATTTCATTAATATGGTCTTCCAGCTTCCATTTTTCGCCGTTGGGGCCGTGGCCATAGGCAGGCGGATCGAGGATGATGCCATTGTATTTTTTACCGCGTTTCAGTTCGCGTTTTACAAATTTTAAAGCGTCTTCAACCACCCAGCGTATATTTTGCAGGCCCGATAATTCCTGGTTCTCATTAGCCCAGGTAACCACTTGTTTAATGGAATCAACGTGTGTAGTATCCGCTCCTGCCGCCGCGGCAATAAGCGATGCCCCGCCGGTATAGGCAAACAGGTTCAAGACCTTTGGCTCGGGCGTTTTAAATTTCTTTATGTTTTGTGAAATATAATCCCAGTTAACCGCCTGCTCGGGGAAAATACCCAAATGCTTAAATGAAGTTAACGCCAGGCGGAATTTTATAGCCGCTTCCTTGTTTTTATATTCAATATGCCAGCGATCGGGCGTTTTAGGGTTCTTCTTTAGCCATTCGCCCGAAGTAGCTGAGCGCCCCTTAAACTTGATATGATATTGTTTCTGCCATTCGGCCTCGGGCAAAGCCTTGCTCCAAACCGCCTGTGGTTCAGGGCGTATTAGCACTACATTCCCAAACCGTTCCAGCTTCTCAAAATCGCCGCAATCAATCAGCTCGTAATCTTTCCAGTGTGTGGGGGTGAGGAGTTGGATCATGGGTTAGTGATTAGTGACTGGAGATTAGAGATTAGTTATTTGCCGCAAATATATCAGTTCTTCAACTAATCTCTAATCACTAATTAACTAATCACTA
>DASWOZ010000004.1:0-13662 GCA_036398535.1 Mucilaginibacter sp.
AAAAACATGTTGTAAGCTTGATCCCGCCAACTATTACTGACGTTAGAAGTGGAACGATTTCTTTAAAAATAAATCGAGCAGTGTCAAAGATACTATCGGCTAAAATACCACTTGCAACATTTGAAATCACAAATTCAGGCAGTGGATCAAGAAATTATAGGGATAGAAAAGTTTCCGTCAAACGGACCATTTCGGTATTGGCAAAAAACAATATTCAGGTCGATGAAAGTGAAGCTGGAGTTATTTTAGACTTTCTATACCGCATGGCAAAAACGTACAAGTCTACCAATGCCACAAATAGTAAATAATGCGTTATAAAAAATTATATTGTCCAAAAAATCATCTGAGACATTTGAGATGTTTTTTAAATGATCGAATAACAAATTTTATGGATAAAAAAGTCTCAATCAAACGAGCGATTGCAATAATGGCCAAAAACGATATTCAAATTAATGAAGATAAGGCCGCAATTATAACTGATTTTCTATATACCGTAGCAAGGACATATAGTAATGACAAAAAAAAAAGCTATAACCTTAAGTGGATATCGAACCGTCCAAATACGCGTCAAACTCTTTCCCCAAGTCTCTTTTAGACCAAACAACAAAAGAGTCTAATCTTTTTTGATATAAAAATCGAACCGCTTTTTATCGAGTTGTAAATACTTCATTATTAGAATTTTATGGGCATAAAAAAAGGAAACAACGACCTTGTGTTGTTTCCTTAAGTACTCAGAGCGGGAATCGAACCCGCACTCCGTTTACGGGAACAGGATTTTAAGTCCTGCGTGTCTACCAGTTCCACCATCTGAGCAGGGGTTTAACCTTTTAACAATAAATCCCTTCTTGTGGAAGGGATTTGAGCGAAAGACGAGATTCGAACTCGCGACCCCGACCTTGGCAAGGTCGTGCTCTACCAACTGAGCTACTTTCGCATTGGTGTTTCACATTTCAAATTATTCGTTGGCCGAATGCCTTGCGTTTGTGGAGTGCAAATATAGATAGAAATGGATATTCTGCAAGGAAAACATTTAATTTTTTTTAAAAATTCTATAAGTCGCTGTTTTTCAAAACCTCTGTAATCAAATCTGTTTCAAAACCTCGGCTTAAAGCGTATTGCTGCAATTTATAACGGCGCTTGTAAGGGTCTTTTTCAGTAATTATGGCTGCTTTTTTATGTAATGTTCTTTCTAATGTTTGAAAATAGTCATCCGGATCAATGATTGCTAATGATTTTTTGATCAGCACATCAGGCACCTGCTTTAACTTTAATCCCTGTTTGATCTTGACCTTTCCCCAACTTTTTTGATTAAACTTGCCTTTTGTATAAGCTTTGGCAAAGCGCTCTTCGTTTAAAAAGTTACCACCAATTAGTTGCGAGATGATATTTTCAACAGCCGCAGGCCATAATCCCCATTCATACAATTTATTTCTTACTTCCTGTTGTGAACGGTCCTGGTAAGCGCAATAATGCTCTGCTTTGGTAAGGGCAACCTTTTCGTCGGTAATTTTCTTAACTTTCGGAATATCCATTTAAAACCAAAATACGTTAAAATTCTTCTATTGGCAGAAATATAAGCAAATTCGCATCCTATTATGCTTAGCAACCAATATAACATTCAAGAAGTACAGCAAATTATAAATGCAGCAGGCGCCATTGTAAATGAAAACGTGATCAGCACACTGCTTACTGATAGCCGGCGGATTAATAATGCCGTAGAGGGCTTGTTTTTTGCCTTAAGTGGCAGGCGTAACGGGCATGAGTTTGTGGCCGAGGCCTATGCTGCCGGTGTGCGTAATTTTGTAGTTAAAGAAGGCTCGGAATTAAAGCTGCCCGATGCCAATTTCTTAATTGTAAATGATGTACTGGCCGCTTTACAGGCATTAGCTGCACATCATCGTCATAAATTTAATTTACAGGTTATTGGCATTACAGGCAGCAATGGTAAAACCATAGTTAAAGAGTGGCTATACCAGTTAATGTCGGTTGATAAAAATATTGTACGCAACCCTAAAAGCTATAACTCTCAAATTGGGGTACCGCTATCTGTATGGCAAATAAACGAGCGTAATAACCTGGGTATATTTGAAGCAGGTATTTCCCTGCCCGGCGAAATGGATAGGCTGGAAGCCATTATTAAGCCAGAAATTGGCGTATTAACGCATTTGGGCTCGGCACATGACGAGGGATTCAAAAACCCGGGGGAGAAAGTAATAGAGAAATTAAAGTTATTTAAAAATTGCAGGCTGCTTATCCATAATTACGATCAGCTATTGAATTATAAAAAAGAGCTGGTTGCTCATACCTGTTTTACTTGGAGCCGTAACTTTAAACAAGCCGATCTTTATGTTTTTAGCGAAACGGTTATATCCAAAAACTATTACCTGCGTGCTAAATACAAAGAACAGGAGATTGAATGCATATTTCCATTTTTAGACCAGGCGTCGGTTGAGAATGTTATAGTTTGCTGGGCCACAATGCTGGCCATGGGGTATTCGGCGGTTGAGGCCGATAAACGTATTGAACGTTTAACACCGGTTAGCATGCGCCTGGAGCTTAAAACGGGTAGTAATGATTGCTCAGTAATTGATGATTCCTATAACTCTGATATACAGTCATTAGAGATTGCCCTAAACTTTTTAACCCAGCAAAATCAACATCAAAAAAAGACGCTGATATTGTCGGATATATTTCAATCAGGATTAAAGGAAGATGTTTTATATCAGCAGGTTGCGGAGCTTATTAAAACTAAAAATGTAGATAAGTTTATTGGGGTAGGGGGTGCCTTGGTGAGTCATCAGCGATATTTTGATGTGGCCGAACAATTTTTTTATCTTGATACGGATAGCTTACTTCATAACTTAAATAGCTTAAATTTTAAAGATGAAACCATCCTGATCAAAGGCTCACGTAGTTTTGAGTTTGAGCGGATAAGTCGTGCCTTAACGCAAAAGGCGCATGAAACCGTAATGGAGATCAACCTGAATGCTTTGTTAAACAATCTTAATTTTTATCGGTCAAAATTAAAGCAAGGTGTAAAGGTGATGGCCATGGTAAAGGCGTTCTCCTATGGCAATGGTACCTTTGAACTGGCCAATGTACTGCAATATAATAAGGTTGATTATTTAGCCGTGGCTTATATTGACGAAGGGGTTTTTCTGCGCGAAAACGGAATTGAGCTGCCTATAATGGTATTAAATGCCGAAGCAACAGCGTTTGACAAATTGGTTAAATACAAATTAGAGCCTGTGATATATAGCTTTAACATGTTTGATGAATTTATTAAATATGCACGGGACCTTGGTATTACCAATTACTCGGTGCATCTTAAAATTGACACCGGAATGCACCGGTTAGGTTTTGAAGGTTATGAGATTGAAACACTTTGTGATCTGTTGGAAATGAATAAATACATACGGGTACTATCCGTATTCTCGCATTTAGTAGCCAGTGAAACTGCAAAACATGATGAGTTTACTTCAAAACAGATCAAGCGCTTTGAAAGGGCAGCAAAGCAAATTGAAAAAACATTAGGCTATAAAGTGATCAAACACTTGAGTAATACATCAGGTATCACCCGTTTCCCTAATACACAATATGATATGGTACGTTTAGGAATTGGTTTATATGGTGTTGATACAGCGGTACCTATGGCTGATAGCTCATTACAACCTATAGCCAGTTTAAAAACAAGCGTGGCACAGGTAAAAAAAATATTGGCAAAGGATACAATTAGCTATGGCCGAAGTGGTATTATGCCTAAAGACGGCAAAATAGCAACTGTTAGAATTGGTTATGCTGATGGCTATTTACGCGCCTTTGGCAATGGTGTTGGTAAAATGATGATCAATGGTACATTGGTACCAACTATAGGTAATATTACCATGGATATGTGCATGCTGGATGTAACAGGCGTAGAGGTAAATGAAGGTGATGAGGTAATTGTGTTTAATAATGAGTTACGAATAGAAGAGCTTGCTGCCGAAATAGGTACTATACCGTATGAAATTTTAACTAATATTTCGCAACGGGTAAAAAGAGTGTATTTTTATGAGTAATATCACTTCGTCATGAAAAGGATCGCCTCGGCTCTGTTAAACTATTTTTTTAAGGGATTAATTGTGGTTGTGCCACTTGGCGCGGCGGCTTTTTTAATATTCTGGGCCGTTTCTAATATTGATAATGCCTTAAATTTAAGTGATATTTTATGGACCAATAGCAAAGGCAAACCAATTTATATACCCGGCTTGGGTATTTTAAATGTGGTAGTGGTTATTATGGTTGCCGGTATATTGGTGACCAATGTAATTACTGATCCCATAAAGCGTTGGTTTAACCGTTGGATTAATAGATTGCCATTTTTTAATTTCCTGTACTCATCTATAAAAGACCTTACCGAAGCATTTGTTGGTGATGAAAAGAAATTTAATGAAGCGGTTATCGTAGAGGTAAATGAATTTGGATTGAAGAAGATTGGCTTTCTGGTACAAAAAGATCTTTCTAAATTAAATTTACCCGGCGAGGTAGCGGTTTATTTTCCTTATTCTTATTCATTTGCTGGGCAGGTTATCATTATTTCTGCAGATAAGGTAAAACCTATTGATAAAAACTCGGCAGATATGATGAAGTTTGTCATATCAGGTGGTGTAAGCGGTTTGGATGATCACACTGTTTAAGCCTTCTTAAAGCCCTTTACAGCTAAAAGGGTGCTTATTACCATCAATAAGGCTGCCAGTAAATAGGGTGCCCCCGGGAAGTATAGGCCCGCGTGTTTATTGGTATAGTGATAAAATAAAAAACTAAATATAAACGGGCCAATTATAACGCTTACGCTATTAATAATGGTTATTGCCCCCTGTAGTTCTCCTTGTTCATTTTTGGCAACCTTATTAGTTGCCAAACCCTGTAAGGCAGGGCCTGATATGCCGCCCAGGCAATAAGGGATCATAAATAAATACATCATCCATCCCTGTGTTACAAACGCGATAAGGATAAGACCAATAGCGTAAAATATTAAGCCTGCCACAATATTTTTGTTTTGCCCATATTTTGGTATGGTGTAACGTATTAAACCTCCCTGTATGGCAACCAGCATTACACCAATAAAAATGGCCAATGTGCCTACGCTGCTAAGTGCCCAGTTAAACTTTTCAAACAAAAAGAAAGAAAGTAAATATTCTACAGCCTTTTGGCCGGTATACACTAATAATATAGCTCCAATAAGTCCGGCTAACCCCGTGTGTTTAGTAAACACACGTATTAAAGAGCCTAAAGGATTAGCGCGCTTCCATTCAAATTTTCTGCGATGTTCTGGCTTTAATGATTCGGGTAATACAAACACGCCATAAAGCCCGTTAAAAAATGCAAAACCTGCTGCTGCCATAAATGGAAATCTAACATCAAGCTCACCAAGATAAGCACCTAATGCCACACCGATGATCAGCCCGACACCTGATGCTGCCCCTACCAAACCAAAATTAGCATCTCTTTTATGACCGCTGCTAATATCTGATATATAAGCAGTAGCGGTAGCTGTACTAGCCCCTGTAACTCCTGCAATAAACAGGCCTACAAATAACCAGGCAATTGATGGTGCAAAGGCCATAAACATGTAATCAATACTGAAACCGAATAGAGATATTAATAAAACAGGACGGCGTCCGTATCTGTCGCTCAAATTACCCATAATAGACGCAAACACTAACTGCATGGTGGCATAAATAAGCGTTAGCCATCCGTTATATTTGGATGCGGTACTCACATCAACATGCCCTAAAGCTTGCAATAACTTTGGCATAACAGGCAGAATGATGCCTAAACCCAGTACGTCGATGAAGATGGTGATAAATATAAACCCCAACGCGGCTGAACGCTTTGATTGGGTTGCTTTTTTAGCCCGTTTATTAGTGTTTGGAAACTTGTCAGGCATAAAAGTTAAAAAAGCGATGTGAATTTAGCAGTCATTATAACCAATAACATTAGTTTGTGTTTCTTTTAAAACTTCTTATGGCAAGTAAGGTACTTAATAGCATCAAAATAGATCCTAATATAAACGGTGCTCCGGGTAAATATAATGTGGTGCCGGTTTTAGTGAATTTATAAAATAAATAAGTCATTAACCACGGACCGAATATAGAGCTTAAACTGGCTAAGCTGGTCAACGCGCCTTGCAATTCACCTTGTTCATTAGCAGGTACCTGTTCGGTCATAATTCCCTGTAAGGCAGGGCCGGCTATCCCGCCCAGGGCATAAGGTATCATAAATGCAAACATCATCCAACCTTTAGTGGCAAGTGCAAATAGCAATAACCCGGCAGCATAAAATAATAAGCCTACCCATATACTGCGCTGCTGCCCTAATTTGGGTATGGCAACACGTATCAATCCTCCCTGAACTAAAGCAACCGTTAGCCCCACAAAACCTAATGAATAACCTACCCATGCCTCGTTCCATCCAAATTTAGACATGGTATAAAATGTCCATACGCTTTGTACAGATTGCGCGGCGAAATAAACCAAAAACAGGGAAGCAGCCAAGCCCAGTACTGCCGGATATTTGTTCAATTGTAAAAGTGAACCTAATGGGTTGGCCCGCCTCAGTTCAAAAGGGCGGCGATGTTCTTTCGATAAAGATTCAGGGAGTACAAAAAATCCATAGGTAGTATTTAACAGTGCTAAAACAGCCGCGGCAATAAAAGGAAGTTGTGTGCTGTACCTGCCTAATATGCCGCCTACAACGGGGCCTATAATAAAGCCAACACCAAATGCTACACCTATCATTCCAAAATTTTGCGCGCGTTTTTCTGGTGTGCTGACATCGGCAATATAAGCTGAAGCTGTAGTGAAACTGGCACCTGTAATGCCTGCAATAGCTCTGCCTAAAAATAACCAACCTATAGACGGCGCAAATGCCAGGAACATATAATCTATGCCGAAACCCAGCAATGAGCCTAACAATACAGGCCTGCGGCCAAACTTATCACTTAAATTACCCAATACCGGGGCAAAAAGGAATTGCATAACCGCATAAGCCAGGGTTAATAAGCCTGCATAGCGCGAGGCGTCACTTAAATTACCATGAATAAGTGTTTGTATTAGTTTTGGCAATACGGGTATAATGATGCCTAAACCGGTAACATCAATTAAAAGCGTAATAAATATAAAACCTAATGCAGCTTGCTTATTTGACTTGGCCATGGAGCAATATAGGTCAATTAAAAGTTTGGTTTCAACACGTACTTATCATAAAAACGGAAAATGTGTTCAGCCGCTTCTTCGGCAGTATCTACCAAACGGTAAAGATTCAGGTCATCCGGATGGATATTATGTTCCTGGGCAAGCATTTTTTCTTCTATCCAGTTAAACAATCCTTTCCAGTAGTCTACACCTACAAACACAATCGGGAAGCGGGCAATTTTACCGGTTTGTATCAGGGTGATAGCTTCAAATGATTCATCCATAGTACCAAAGCCGCCGGGAAGTATAATGAAGCCCTGTGAGTATTTCATAAACATTACCTTGCGGATAAAGAAGTAATCAAATTCCAGTATTTTATCACGGTCTATATATTTATTATGAAATTGCTCAAACGGTAATTCAATATTTAAACCTACAGATTTACCACCAGCTTCATAGGCACCTTTGTTAGCAGCTTCCATTACACCCGGCCCACCGCCTGATATGACACCATAACCACGCTCTGTTAACAGGCGTGCAGTGTCTTCAGCTAATTTATAATATGGATTGTCATTATGTGTACGTGCTGACCCAAATATGGAAACGCACGGGCCAATTTTAGCCAGTTTTTCAAAGCCGTCTACAAACTCGGCCATTATTTTAAATATCTGCCATGAATCTGTAACCTTAATTTCCTGCCAGTTTTTGTTTTCAAACGCGTGTCTTATTTTTTCTTCACCAGTCATATCATTTGTTTAGTCCGGAAGTCCGAAAGTCGGCTAAGTCCGGAGGGATAAATATATTGTAAATACATAGCTGTTATTGTTAGGTAAAACTTTCCGGCTTGCGGACTTTCAGACTTACCAACTTTTTTGACGAAGTCAATAACAAGCCTGCAAATGTAATAAATCCATTTACCAGTATGAGTTCATTGTCAAAAGTGTAGCCAAATAATTTGACCGAGTGCGCGCTCAGATAATAACATATTGCCGGGGATAGTAAACAAATAAAGGGCACCAGTTTGTCTTTTACCTGCCTGCCGCTCATAAATAAACCAAAGGAGTACAAACCCAATAAAGGCCCGTAAGTATACGAGGCTACCGAAAATATAGCTGTAACTACCGCTTTGTCATTTATGGCATTAAATATGATGATAGTTAAAAACAGCATACCCGAAAAAGCGATGTGTACAAAATGCCGGGTACTTACCATTTTTTTACCGTTGATGTTTGCCTTTTTACCAAAATTTAAAAAATCTACACAAAACGACGTGGTAAGTGCAGTTAGGGCCGAGTCGGTAGTTGCAAAGGTGGCAGCCGTTAGCCCCAGCATAAATACTACGGCAGGTATCAATCCTAAATATTTTAAGGCGATGGTAGGATAGAGATAATCGGTTTTTTCAACACTTATGCCATATTTAGTGGCATACATATACAACAGCGCGCCAACACTTAAAAAGAAAATATTGATAATAACAAACACCAATGTAAAGCTGAACATGTTTTTTTGCGCCTCGCCAATGTTTTTCAGGCTAAGGTTTTTTTGCATCAAATCCTGGTCAAGGCCGGTCATACCTACGGTAATGAATAAACCGCCAATAAATTCTTTGGTGATATGCAGATGACTGCTTAAAAAGTTATCGAAAAAGAATATTTTAGAATAGCTGCTATTCTTTATTGCATCAGCGGCTTCAAACAGGTTAAAATTTAAACTGCGGCAGATAAAAAATATCGACAGAAAAACCGATGATACCAAAAATAGCGTTTGTAGGCTATCCGTAATAATAATGGTTTTTAAACCACCCCGGTAAGTATAGGCCCATATCAGCACCAGGCAAATCAATACAGTTACAGCAAACGGAACGTGGTAGCTATCAAATATGAATTTTTGTAGTACAATAACCACCAGGTATAACCGGAACGATGAACCAATTATGCGGCTTACTAAAAAGATACCCGCTGCTGTTTTATAACTCCATTTACCTAATGCGCTTTCAATATAACTATATATTGAAGTTAGCTGCATACGGTAATAAAGCGGTAATAATACAGTAGCAATAATGATAAATCCGGCAGCATTACCCAATACAAACTGAAAATAAGCAAATTGGTCGCCGCTTGGTGCGCCTACTTTGCCCGGAACGGAAATAAAGGTTACGCCGCTTAATGCCGTACCAATCATTCCAAACGCTACCAGATACCATTTAGAGTTACGGTTAGCCACAAAAAATGTATCGTTATCGGCAGACTTGCGAGAAGTAAGCCATGATATAATAAGTAATACCAAAAAGTAACCAATAATAAAAGAGAGCAGTATTCCCGGGGACATGTAGTTATAATTTTAGTTCGGAAGTCGGAAAGTCCGAAAGCGTGATTGTATTAAATATATGACTAATTATTTTAAAGCATTTCTTAACGCATTTATCATTACTAATATCTCTTTATTTGTGAAGTAAGTATAAATAGCTCTTCTTTTGGGAAAGTTTTCGTTAGTTTATTAATTTCTGATGATAGATCAACTGCCTTTTGCCAGACTATTAGTTTTTCAAATTTAAAACCCATAATGCGATGTAGATTCAATTGACAAGTTAAGATTTATTTGACAAAAATGACGCTCTAAATTAACTTTCGGTCTTTCAGTCTTCCCGACTTTCGGACTATTCCTTATCTTCGTACAATGAACTTTTCGTCAAAGTTGCTGGAGAATGCCGTTACTGAGTTTGCCAAGTTACCGGGTGTGGGCCAAAAAACCGCTTTGCGCTTGGTTTTACATTTGCTTAAACAGGATAAGGCTGAGGTAGATAGATTTAGCAGTACGGTTAGCAAATTGCGTAATGAGATACAGTTTTGTGCTGTTTGCCATAATATTTCGGATCAAAGGGTTTGCGAAATTTGTGCTTCATCCAGGCGCGATCAAAGTTTGATTTGTGTGGTTGAAGATACCCGTGATGTAATGGCTATTGAAAATACCAATCAATACAATGGTGTGTACCATGTTTTGGGTGGTTTAATATCACCCATGGATGGTGTTGGCCCATCAGATCTGGAAGTGGATACTTTGATTGAACGTCTAAATCAAAATCCGGCTAATGAGATCATTTTTGCGCTAAGCGCAACTATGGAAGGGGATACCACTTTGTTTTATTTACATAAACGTTTAAAACATTTCAATATAAACATCTCAACTATTGCCCGTGGCATAGCTTTTGGTGGTGAATTGGAGTACGTTGATGAGATCACTTTAGGGCGATCTATTGCTACACGTGTTCCATACGAAAATTCACTAACAAAGTAGGCTATGAAACTATCCCTTATTATTGTCAATTACAATCTTTGTGATCTGTTAAGGCAGAATCTTAATTCTTTAATTAGTGCCGCTAAATATATTGATTATGAGGTATTTATAATTGATAATTCATCAACGGATAAATCAGTCGAAATGCTTCAGGAATATTTTCCTGAAGTTAATATTATAGCCAATACGGTTAATATGGGTATGTCAAAGGCATATAACCATGCTATTGAGTTGTCCAGTGGAGAGTATATTTTACTGGTCAGTGCGGATACAATAAGCGGCAAAGAAACAATAAACAGGATGGTTGAATTTATGGATGTGCATACTGATGCAGCCGGCACAGGTGTTCGTATGTTATCACCGCAGGGAAAATTCTTACAAGAGTCAAACCGTGGATTGACCAATGCCTGGGCGACATTTTTTAAACTGATTGGTTTTGAAAAAAATCTGCCTAAAACAAGATTAATCAACCGTAACCGTAAAGCATGGGTTGAAGAATTTCAAACTACAGAAGTGGATATATTGAATGGTGCTTACATGTTGCTGCGTAAGTCTGCCTTAAATGAAGTTGGCTTATTTGATGAGCGCTTTGTTAAATATGGATATGATATTGACCTGTCATACCGCATGCGTTTAGCAGGATACAAAAATTACTATTTCCCAAAAACATATATTATCAATTTTAAAATTCAAACAGAGGTTAAATTTAGCTGGCAATACATAAAGGATTTTTATGGGGCTATGCTTATATTCGCAATGAAATACCTGTTTAGGATGCCTGAAATGAAAGTACAAGGCATACCGCAGTTGTATTCTTCCTCTTATGAAATTGAAAGATAAAATTGTAATTATTACCGGTGCCTCCTCTGGCATTGGTAAATCATTAGCTCATGAATTTGCTTCCCGCGGTGCTAACCTTGTTTTAGCCGCACGCCAGTATGTTACTTTATGCGAAATAGCACAAGGTATTGAAAAACAGTTTGGTATAAAAGCATTGGCTGTTCAGTGTGATGTATCTGTTGAAGCCGAATGCGGGCAATTAATTAAACAAGCTATACTAACTTTTGGGAAAATTGATATTCTGATCAATAATGCAGGTATATCTATGCGTGCTTTATTTAAAGATGCGGACGTGCAGGTATTAAAAATATTAATGGATGTAAATTTTTGGGGCACTGTTTATTGCACCAAATATGCTTTGCCCGAAATTTTAAAAACACAGGGCAGCATTGTAGGCGTATCCTCAATAGCCGGCTATAAAGGCTTACCTGGGCGTACAGGTTATTCTGCATCTAAATTTGCTATGAATGGATTTCTTGATGCGTTAAGGGTTGAAAACCTGAAAACAGGTGTGCATGTATTAACGGCATGTCCAGGCTTTACCGCATCAAATATCCGTAATACGGCTTTAGATAAAAACGGCACGCAACAAGGAGAAAGCACACTTCATGAAGAAAAAATGATGACCAGCGACGAGGTTGCCAAAATTATTGCCAATGGAGTTGAAAGTCGTGCAAGAACATTAATTATGACCGGGCAGGGGAAGCTAACGGTAGCCCTAAGTAAATTTATACCGGCGGTATTGGATAAGCTGGTTTATAATATTTTTTCGAAAGAGAAAAATCCATTACTGAAATAGATATAGGTTATTTTTATGTAGCTATTAAACTAACGCATTTTTGTGCTGTTCATTCGCATTTTCAAAATTATAAAGCTCAAAATCACTTATCTTACTTAAGTCTAAAACAATTCGTCCGTCAGTATCGCGGTCAAATACGGGCTTAAATTTGGCGTTCCATATTATATCATGGTACTGATAGGCTACGCGCGAATGTACCGTTTGCGAAAAGGTATCATCAAACGCCCGTAATAAAACGGCAAACCCCGCTTCAGATTTTTCAAGATCGTATTTGGTCAGATCCTTCAATGGACTATTTTCATTGATGGGATGAACAATAGTCCAGTTCATGGTCAATATGCTTACTTTACGGCGTTCCACATCAAGCGGATAAAAACGCCTGACACTTTTCCCATCTACAGTTTCATTATAGGAAAAAATGATCTCAATTTCAAGGTCTATTAATATATTACGACGCATATTGGCCAACCTGAACATTAAACCTTTTCCATTTTCAAGATAAGGGGCTACAATTATATTTTTACTGTAGGCAATTTGTGCAGATGCCCTTGAAAAGCGCCCGTATAATAGGCCGGTAGCTAAGGCAAAGGCCAGCAAACCCATCATTGACTCTAAGGCAGCAACGCTGTTTGCGGCCATACCATGAGGACTTATATGTCCATAACCAACTGTTGATATAGTTTGCGCTGAAAAGAAAAAGGAAGCCCAAAAATGCGTTAGTTCCGTATTGTCACGGGTACCATCAAGACTACCCGGGCCAAATGACATATAAATAAAAGCAAATACGATATTTAAAACCGCGTAGCTGCTTAAAACCAATAGCCAAAACTTTGTCCAGCTCATGGTAATTAAATTGTGGTAGTTATTGGCTGTATTAAAAAATGGCAAACCAACGCGTTTAACATTAGGCGACCCATCTTTATTGACCAAAGGCTGATTTTTGATTACCGGATGCGAGCCAAATCCAAGGTCATCTTCAGGATTGATCTTGCGTTTATACATAGCCATAGATATTGTCAGGATTGATTAATACTGTAAATTTATCATTTCTGCTTGTTTTTCGATAAAAGTATTTCCATATTTGTGGCACAAATGAGCGTTAAAGGTTTAAATAATAATTGGTGGTGGCTTAACGAGTAATCGTAAGGCAAACCCATGTTATTACCAAAATGATATTTTTAAAGGGTTGCCGTACGGTAACCCTTTTTTATTGATGCTGCTTAATAGTTATTAAAATTAAAACTTCCCATTAAGGGATATATATGAAACATATTTTAAACCATCTTTTTGAAAATAAAACATTTACCAGGGAGCAATCAAAAGATATATTGACAATTATATCCCAGGGTAAATACAATAATTCGCAAATAGCCGCATTCATGACGGCCTATTGCATGCGCAGTATTACGGTTAACGAATTGGAAGGTTTTAGAGATGCCATGCTTGATTTATGCCTGGCCATTGATCTGGAAACCGATGAGCTGATAGACTTATGCGGCACAGGTGGCGATGGTAAGGACACCTTTAATATTTCAACCTTAGCTTCTTTTGTTG
>DASWOZ010000005.1:0-5146 GCA_036398535.1 Mucilaginibacter sp.
GTGGCATAACCAAAACCAAATCACAAAACATAGTAAATAACAATTACTCGGCAGCGTTCCCATTAAAACATTTGGCTAAAGATCTTAAACTGGCTAAAGATCAGGGCTTAAATACGCCTCTGTTAACACCATTGCTGGATAGCTACCAATCTGCTTTAAAAGAGGGGTATGGTGAGGATGATGTGATCGCAATATTGAACTACTTGAAAAAGTAGTTTATATTCGCCGGGAAATATTCATCGTGGCCAATTTTATTATAATAGGCGTATGCTTAATTGCCGGGATACTTTTCCGCCGGTCAAAAACATTGCCTGCTGATACACATAAGGGGATTAACGCCTGGCTCATTTACCTGGCGCTACCCGCTGTATCTTTTAAATATCTCCCTTATATACATTGGAGCGCCGACTTGTTATTGCCTGCATTAGCGCCATTGATTATGTGGCTTTTTGGCTGGCTATATATCCGCTTATATGCAAAAAAAACAATCATCCCTGCTAAAACCGCTGCCGGGCTAATACTTGCAGCCGGGTTAAGCAATACTTCGTTTGTGGGTTTCCCGTTGGTAACCGCATTTTTTGGTGAAAAATATTTAGCCATTGCTGTAATATGCGATCAGGTTACGTTTTTGCTCCTGTCAACTTTAGGGATAATTGTAGCTATTAATTCTTCCCAACCTTCGGGAATTGCCATCGGCACACTGGTTAAAAAAGTGCTTACCTTTCCGCCATTTCTTGGGTGTGTACTCGCCTTAACCTTACCGCATTTTGTAAATATTTCACAACTTAATCCTTTATTTGATAAACTAGCGAACACGGTAGGTCCGCTGGCGCTATTTTCCATAGGCTTGCAGTTGCAATTTAAAGGCTATAAAGAGGAGTTAAACAGAATATCGGCAACCCTACTTTATAAACTCATTCTCGCCCCTGCGCTGATCACCATAATTGCGCTGATATTTCAATTAAGGGGCATAATTACACAGGTAACCATATTTGAAATGGCTATGCCCCCTATTCTATCAGCAAGTATTATAGCTGATGAATATAAACTGAACCCGCAGTTATCCAACCTGGTTATCGGCATAGGTTTGATCATCGGTTTTGCAACCACAACCATGTGGTGGGGTATAGTGCATTTTTTTCAATAACATTAAGTGTATCGAGAGCTAACTCACCCCGCCGACGCTGCACGCAAAAAGGGTAAAAATTTATAAACCCTCTTTACCGCTTGCGGAAGAGAGGGTGATGGAGCATAGCAATGATCGGGTGAGTAAATTCGCAAATTTCAACCCATTTTTATACTTTTGCCCCTGTGCCTGCCCCTATCAAAAAGAAACCTGCTCCCCGAAAAATACCCGCTAAAAAAGCGCCTTCAAAAAAGAAAAAAAGCAAAGGATTACCATTGCAGATCAAATTTTTAATTGCCGGGCTGCTATTGATACTGTTATCCCCTTTGTATTACGGCTATGTATTAAAAACCTTTTCGGCTGCCTGGCGCTGGATCAGCGATATTGGCGGAAACCCAAACTACCGCACTTACACCAGCTTTAATATCCGCATTCCGCAAAAATATTCCATTCACGGTATCGATGTTTCGTACGCGCAAGGCAAAATAGACTGGCAAAAGGTAAAGGCAATGGAGGAAGACAGCGTACACATCAGCTTTGCATTTATAAAAGCTACCGAAGGTTTACTTACTGTCGATCCTTACTTTCAACGTAACTGGCGCGAAGGGCCAAAAGTTGGTATTATCTGTGGTGCTTACCATTATTTCCGGCCAGAAAAGAATGGCAAATGGCAGGCCCGTTTCTTTTTACAAAATGTAAGATTTGAAAAAGGCGACCTGCCACCTGTGGTTGATATTGAAAAACTGTATGGAACCAGCCCCGAAAAGATGCGGGCAGAGCTAAAAGATTTTTTAAACTACATTCAAACCAAAACCCACACGCAGCCCATTATTTATTCAGGATTAAGCTTTTACCAGGATTATTTAGCGGGCCATTTTGATGAGTATAAATTATGGATAGCACATTATAACCAGCCCGAATTAAACATTGATCCGTCAACCAATTGGGCCTTTTGGCAGCATTCAGAACAAGCCAAAATAAATGGCATTAACCACGTAGTTGATTTTGATGCCTTTAAAGGCGATAGTTTGGCTTTTAGAAGTTTGCTGGTGAGGTAAATATTTTAACCAACTACATAGCCTGTTTCCTATTTGGTTAAAGCTTTATCTTTACTTTTTCATTGCCGCCGGCTTCAGCCAACGGATAAAAAATATAATGAATACTGGCTTTGGCCCAAATAACCATTTGCAATTATTTAACATACATTATCATCATGCAGTTAAAATACCCGGATGTTGCTTTTCCAAAAATTTGCCCTAATTTCAAACTTTTTATAGCGAAGCAATTCGCATAACTATTTATGCATATCGATCAACTGCAATTACGAACCGTTAATGTAATACGTTATGTAACCCCTTTGCGTGAAGGTGGCTCGTTGCCTGCTATTGCCGAGGCTGATGACGAGTTTTTATATGTGCTTAAATTTCGTGGCGCCGGACAAGGGGTAAAAGCATTAATAGCCGAATTAATTGGCGGCGAAATTGCCCGCATACTTGGTTTTAAAGTACCCGAATTGGTATTCGCTAGCCTGGACGAAGCCTTTGGCCGTACCGAACCTGACGAAGAGATACAGGATCTGCTCAAAGCAAGCGTTGGGCTTAATTTAGCATTACACTACTTATCCGGCGCGATAACGTTTGATGCTACGGTTACCCCCATCGATCCTAAATTAGCTTCGCAAATTGTATGGCTGGACTGCCTGCTAACTAATGTTGACCGTACCGCGCGTAATACCAATATGCTGGTATGGCATAAAGAATTATGGCTGATAGATCATGGCGCGGCATTATATTTTCATCACTCGTGGGATAACTGGCAGGAACAGGCCAAACGCCCTTTTATGCAAATAAAAGACCATGTATTATTAACAAAAGCAAGTGAGTTAGATACCGTAAATGAAGAATTTACAGCCTTCTTAACCCCTGAAAAAATAGAAGCTATTGTAGCGCTGATTCCTGACGATTGGCTGAATGAAGCGCCTTTTGAAACCAGACAGCAACATAGGGATGCTTATACCCGGTTTTTAATAACCCGAATTGCTAATTCGGCAATTTTTGTAAACGAAGCAAAACATGCAAGAGAAACACTTATTTGAGTACGCCATCATTCGCGTTGTACCCAGGGTGGAGCGTGAAGAGTTTTTAAATATCGGGGTTATTTTATATTGCAAAAAAGAGAAATTTCTGCAAACCAAGTACTTGTTGGACGAAGGTCGCCTGCATTGTTTTTCGGGCCATATTGATTTGGCTGTAGTGAAAGAACACCTCTGCTCATTTGAGCGCATTTGCAAAGGCGATGCTGCTGCGGGGCCAATAGGCAAATTAGATATTGCTTCCCGTTTTCGCTGGCTTACCGCAACCCGTAGCACCGTGGTACAAGCCTCTAAAGTGCACCCCGGCTTTTGTACTGATGCACAAGAAACATTAGATAGGATATTTGAACAATTGGTGGCTTAAAAAATAATTGGTCTAATGGCTATTGTTTATTTGTTCGAAATACCTCTATATTTATAAACCAATTATCCAATTATGAAATCGCTTAAACTACTTGCCGTGGGCTTGCTTGCAGCAACTGCATTTTTTTCATTTACTATTTCTGCGGATAATACGCCTGTTAAAATTGAAACCGGGTTAATCTCGGGTGTAAAAAGTAAAACAAGCAATGTGGTAGCTTATAAGGGTATCCCCTTTGCATTGCCGCCGGTAAAAGAATTACGGTGGAAAGCCCCCCAACCGCCGAAACCGTGGACAGGCGTTCGTAAATGTGATACTTACGGCCCCGATCCTTTTCAAAATCCGCCAAAGGCCATGAGCATGTGGTCTGAAGAATATTTTATTCCAAAAGAATCTGCACGCAGTGAAGACTGTCTATATTTAAATGTATGGACTGCTGCCAAATCGGCAAAAGAAAAACGGCCTGTATTAGTTTGGATATACGGTGGAGGCTTTAACAGTGGTGGCGGCGACGTACCCATATATGATGGTGAAGCAACAGCCAATAAAGGGATTGTATTTGTAAGCTTTAATTATCGGGTTGGCGTGTTTGGCTCATTTGCTCACCCCGAGCTAACTAAAGAATCGGGGTACAGCGCATCAGGCAACTATGGTTTGTTAGACCAGATAGCTGCTTTAAAATGGGTGCAGAAAAATATTGTCGCTTTTGGTGGCGATCCTGATAACGTAACTATTGCCGGGCAATCAGCCGGATCCATGAGTGTAAACTGTTTAATAGCTTCCCCGCTTGCTAAAAATCTGTTTAAAAAAGCCATTGCCGAAAGCGGTGCCAATATGGTTGGCGCTACAAGGGGAATGAGAAACCTGGCCGAATCTGAAGAACAAGGTATCAGAACTGCTCAAATTTTAAATGCAACTACACTTGCTGATCTTCGTAACTTATCTGCTGATGATTTGCAAACACAGGTAAGAGGTAATTTTGGGCCAATTGTAGATGGCTACGTATTGCCGGAAGCTATCCCTGCAATTTTTGCAGCTAACCAACAAAACCCGGTTGTCCTTCTCACTGGCTGGAACGAAAACGAAGGTATGTTATCCGGCAGTTTAAAAAATGCTGATGATTTTCGCAAACAGTCTGAACAAACTTACGGCACAAATGCGGGTATCTTTTTAAAATACTATCCGGCCAGCAATGAGGAAGAAGCAACGGCATCGCAATACAAGCTTTCAAAAGATCTGATGTTTGGTATTCAAAACTACACCCTGGCAAATGTAGAAAGCCAAAAAGGACAAAAAGTTTATATGTATCGCTTCACCCATAAAGTACCCGGCACCGGCATTTATGAACACATAGGTGCATTTCATACCGGCGAGGTTGGCTATACCTATGATAACTTGAAATTTATTAACCGCCCCTGGCAACCGTTAGATCACGAACTGGCAAATACCCTATCGGCCTATTGGGCCAACTTTATTAAAACGGGAAATCCAAATAGTAATGGGTTACCTGTATGGCCGGCATATTCAGTCAATGAAAGTAAAATTATGATGTTAGGCGATAAACCGG
>DASWOZ010000006.1:0-7109 GCA_036398535.1 Mucilaginibacter sp.
TGCCTGTGCAGCTTCAATAGCTACTTGTGCATGCCAGTGATCGGGCGTACTGATCTGTACGGCGTCAATATCTTTATTAGCTAACAGGTCACGATAGTGATCATATAGTTTAACATCTACAAACTTTGGTTTACCGGTGCTTTTAGCGTAAGTTTCTTCTACAAACTTTTTACCCAGATCTTGCCTTACACCGCTAAAATCGGCAATGGCAATAACACGGGCAGCATCCGTATATTGTAAAGTTGTTTTTAAATCATGCACGGTAGCAATACGGCCGCAACCTATTTGCCCGACATTGATCATATTGCTTGGCGCGTTTTTTCCAAAAACCGATGACGGTACAATGGTTGGAAAGCCGTAAGCAACTGTAGCAACAGCAGCTCCCTTGGCTGCGGTTTTCACAAAGTCCCTCCTGTTAAAAGAAGAAGATTTTTCTGTAGTATCCATATAAGTTAGTGTTTAGTTTTTGATTAGTGACTATTTGTTATTTTGTTGATGCCATTTTTACGGTAACCACTGGCGGATGCGCAAAGTATTCCCAGGCGGCCTCGGCTTTATCTTTAGTATACTTGTTATTAAATACAACAAAACGGTATTTAAGCAGGTAATCATGCCCGGGGGTTAATGCCCAGTCTTTATCTTTAGTTGGCGAAAAGTTGGCATATACATCACCACGTCCGTTTGTTTTTGAATTCCACACACGCAGCGGCTCGGGGTAGCTGTAGTTAGTTGGGTTTGACATCATTACAGCCCCGGCATAATCTTTATCTATCTGGCCCTGCACTATTACCCAGCGTGCGTTGGTATTATCTGTCGAGTCGCGTGTTTTACCTTCAGAGGTCAGCATTTCGCTGTTTTTACCATCCCATTTTTCAGTAGCGCGCCAACCCAGGCCACCATAACGATAGGCTAATAATTTTATAGGCAAATCAGCACAGTTAAGCTGTATGGTAATATCTAAAATATAATAATCCTGGCCTGCATCGGGCTGGTAAATACGTACAGACTGTAATTCGTTTAAAGCCAGTTTATTTTGGCCTGCATCGGGCCCATGTTTTAAAAATGCGATATGCTGCTGCAATGCCTGGAAATCGCCATAAACAGGCCCAAAAGTTTCAGATGTAAAGTTGGCAAACTTTACTGTGCCATGCTTGCCGTTCAAATTCCAGAAATCTATGGTATCACCATCAAATGCGGTATGGGTCCATGGGTCCCATAAACCATAATGATGATAATGATCAGGCGCTTGTATCCGGGTTAACCTATCGCCAAAAGGCGAATAAAGCGGGTGGATAAAGCCGCTGCGTTTATAGGCCGTATCAATACCTTTTGGTGGGTAAACGGTTTTATAAACGTAAGTAAGTAAATTTTTGTTATTGGCTACAAAGGTTAAAGCGCCTGTATCTTTTACCAGGGTAATATGGCCATGAACTTTAATATGCGCTTCTTTAGCCAACTCATATACACGATGACGTGGTAAGCCGGGCGTTTGCTTAACTATCCAGAATAAAACACGCTGTCCCTTGTTTTCTATCTGGTACGGCACGGATATTCGTTTAGCGCCCTGTATCTCTACCAGGTTCAGTGTTGAATCGGGCAATTGGGTTATTGGGTCTAAATTAACGTGTACGGGGACATCAATTCCTGATTTTTCATTGTTAAGTGTCACTTCCAGCGATGCTATTTTTTGCGCGTTAGATTGCAGGCTAAACTTTACAAGGAAGAGCAGTAAAATAATTGGTTTCTTAGCTTTATTCATGGTTACGGTATTAAGAAATTAGGCGATTTCAAATCATATGTATAGCAGAAGAATAGCCCTTACGTTCTATAGTTTATAATTAGGTTTAACATCCATTTTTTGATACTGGCTTTAACACCAACAATTTCTGATAGTGGGGTATCTATTAGAATAAAGATCAAAAAATGGCTATTTATATGCCGAATCGTTCGGCATACTTAATTGGTTTATTTTTTAAAAGTATAAATAAAAACAGTTTTTTGCAATCGATTACAAAAAATTAAAAAATATTTTTTTTATCCCAATTTTAGCCATGCGTTTTCATAGCTGTAAAACATAAAATTATCCGGATATGTAACAACCTTTTTATAGTAATCATAAGCAGCTTTAAAAGCTATTCAAAACGCGATTGCGAGTGATCAACTCTCTTGGGATTTTGAAAGGAAAAATCCCGTCGCTGATAGAAATAGGGCCACCCGCCAAAGACGGGATTGCCACACTACACTCGCAATGACCTATTGTTTTATTTAATCATTTTCAATCCCCACCATGTCATTGCGAAACAAGGACGGTGAAAGGGTAAGTGTGGTTGAAGCAATCTCCTCGCTGATTAGATAGCGAGTCAGCCTGTCAAAGACGGGATTGCCACACTACGCTCGCAATGACCTATTGTTTTATTTAATCATTTTCAATTCCCCACCATGTCATTGCGAAACAAGGGCGGTGAAGGGTAAGTGCGGTTGAAGCAATCTCCTCGCTGATAGATAGCGGGCCAACCTGTCGAAGACGAGATTGCCACGCTACACTCGCAATGACATAGTTTTTGATTTAATTATTTTTCAACCCCCACCATGTCATTGCGAAACAAGGGCAATGCGGGGAGCCTGTGCAGTTGAATCAATCTCCTCGCTGATTAGATAGCGAGTCAGCCTGTCGAAGACGAGATTGCCGTGCTACGCTCGCAATAACATAGTTTTTGATTTAATTATTTTCAACTGTCATTTAACAAGCTATTACCCAATTATTTATTGCTGATTAGACCACTGGCTATCATTGTAACAATCATTTTATACTAATTAACAAGTAATCGATTACAATAACCCTTATCTTTAATACTCGGACACTTATAAACCATTATTAACCCACTTAAGATGAAAAAGATAACCGCATTTATGTGCATAGGTATGGCTGTATCGTCATTTGCCTTTGCACAAGCCCCTGCGCCTGCTGCTGCAACAGCTGCCAGGCCACAGCGCCCGCAAATGTCGCCCGAACAACAGGCGGCACAAAAAGCATTGGCAGACGCTACTGAGAAAGATCATCAAAACATGATGGATCAATTGCATATTACCTCATTAAGGCAAGGTAAAAACGGCACGGACACAACCACTGCCAACTTTGCCAATTTTGATGAGGCTACGGCCAATCCATATCCGGTATGGCCCGACCCGCTGGTAGAAAAAAATGGTAAGAAAGTAACTACGGCCAAAGAATGGTGGGGTGTACGCTGCCCCGAAATTGTAGAAGATTTTGACCGCGAAATGTATGGTCGTGTCCCTAAAAATGTACCCAAAGTTACCTGGACCGTAATTAAAGATACCGATGAAATGGTTGGCACTACCCCGGTTAATACTAAATGGATAAAAGGACACGCAGATAACTCTGCCTACCCGGCAATTGATGTAAATATTGAATTAACCTTAACTGTACCTAAAAATGCAACCCATGTACCTGTTATTATGCAATTTGGCGGTGGTTTTGCGCCGCAACGTGCATTTGGCCCGCCGCCGGGCGCAGGTGCGCCAGTTGTAAAAAGTGCGAAACAACAAATTATTGAAAAAGGCTGGGCTTACGCTTCACTTAACCCGGCAAGTATACAAGCCGATAATGGTGCAGGCTTAACCAAAGGTATTATTGGTTTAACCAATAAAGGGCAATACCGCAAACCTGAAGATTGGGGCGCATTGCGTGCATGGGCCTGGGGAGCCGACCGCGCTATAGATTATTTTGAAACCAACCCGGCGGTAAATGCTAAAGAAGTGGCTATTGAAGGGCACTCCCGTTATGGTAAAGGCGCTTTGGTAACTTTAGCTTATGACCCACGTATGGCAACTGCCTATGTAAGCTCATCGGGCGAGGCAGGTGCTAAACCAAGTCGTCGTAATTTTGGCGAAGTAGTTGAAAATATTACAGGCAATGCCGAATATCATTGGATGGCAGGTAACTTTCTGAAATATGGCGGCCCGTTGCAATGGAGCGACCTGCCTGTTGATGCACATGAGCTGATTGCGATGTGCGCGCCGCGCCCTGTGTTTATCAGCGGAGGCAAAATAGCCAAAGTTAATATGGACGGATGGGTTGATGCCCGTGGTATGTTTATGGCCGCTGATGCAGCAGGCCCGGTTTACCAGCTCTTAGGCAAAAAGCCAATGGCTATACATCAATTCCCGGTACCGGAAACATTGGTTGATGGAGATATAGCGTTCCGCCAGCATACAGCCGGGCATACTGATGTACCAAACTGGCCTTACTTTTTGACATTTGCTGATAAATATTTCAAATAATCACATTCAATTATAAACCCCAAAAGGGCCCTGAAGTTCAGGGCCCTTTTTTATGGAGCATTAGCTGATAAGATCAAGTTAATCGATATTATCGAGTAACCTTCTGTGATAATTTATTTGCCCTAAGTGATAATTCAAATGAGTGATTAAATGAACTAATGTATACCCCATTTCAGTTGGCTTATCCCAAATTATCATGGGGAAATTCTCATTTAGTTGATTCTCATTTAAACTGCTTAAACCATTTTCAACCACAACAATTGTTTCTTCTATTTTTTTGATCAATTCGGCTTTCGGAATGTCTTTTAATGAAAACTCAAGCGGGCGTTCACGCACATAATTTGTTTTAGCAAGCCCGGCACCAATATAAGTATTTAGGTTACCTACCAAATGCAGGCAAAGATTGCCTGCAGAATTTGCTATACTTTTTTCAACATACCATATTTTCTTTTCATCACGGTATAATTCAATTTCAGTTTTTAATTTAACAAGGTCCCTATAGAAAAGCGTTTTTAAGGTTTCAATTATCATAATTAATACTTTTTGGTACCGGTATATATTAATAATGAGCTCAATATACACTAAAAAAGCCTCCCGGTACTTATCGGGAGGCTTTTTATAGCAGCAGAAAAAGATTAAGCTGTTGCTTCGGCTCTTTTATTCATCATATCAAAGGCTTCTGCCGGAGAAGTTAATGATAATTGGTAAACGTAAGCGGTATTGCCTACACGTACTTCATATTCGTCATTTTCAAAAGCATTGATCAGATCCTGAGCAACTACGTTTGGATGTATACCATTTTCGCCGCCAATATCTTTTGAAAAATCAGTATTAACTAACGGTGGCATCAATTCAAATACCTTAACAGCCGTGGTTTTTTGCAACGCAAACCTTAACGATTGTGTGTAAGAATGCAATGCTGCTTTACTTGCCGAGTAAGTTGAAATATCGCCGGCAGGCACATAAGCCAAAATTGATGATACGTTAACGATAGCAGCTTCATCCTGCGCTTTCAATACAGGCAATAATTTATCTGTAAGCCTTAACACCGCGAAAAAGTTAGTATCAAATTCGTCTTTAGCTTTTTGGTAAGTATTGGTTTCTACGCCCAAATTGTTCAAAAACGCATTTCCGGCATTATTGATCAAAATATCCAGTTTGCCGTAATCCTTATTGATCTGAGCAACCAACTTTTCAACTGATGCTTCATCTGTTATATCAGCAGCGATAATGCTCACATTTTTTAACTGGGCTGCAGCTTTTTGTAATCTTTCTTCGCTACGGCCGGTAATAATAACCTGGTTGTTTTTTTCGCTTAATAATTTGGCTATCTCAAAGCCTATGCCTGATCCCCCACCGGTTATCAGCACTGTTTTGTTTGTAATATTCATGGTTTTTAATTTTAATTGTTTTATATGTAATTAATGGTCAGATACGATCAGGTTAACTTTTGCTGCTTTCTGCCTTTTAATCACCAGCAGCAATAAGGGTAAGGCAAGGGCAAACAGCAGCCCAATCAGCATATAAGAATCTAAATAGCTTAATAAAGTGGATTGCTTTACAATAGACAGGTCTATCATTTTCATCGCTTTCAATTTGGCATCCAGCAAGCCGCTTCCTTTTTGTTGAAAGTAACTGGTAAAAGCATTTATCCTGTCAGTTACTAATGGATTAGTGGCTGTAACGTGGTTTAACAGATCAGTCCTGTGTGATGCGATCCTGCGGGTGGAGTAAGTAGTGATGATGGAGATCCCAAATGAACCACCTAATTGCCGCATCATATTATTTAAAGCAGTGCCCTGCGGCATGTCTTTAGGATCAAGGGACGATACGGCCAATGAACTCAATGGTACCGTTAACAACGCCATACCCAATGCGCGGAATATCAATTTGCCGGTTATATAAACTGCCGAGGTATCCAGGTTGATCTGCGACATTTCCCAGTTAAAATAGATGAAGCAGAAAAAGCCAAGCAAAATGATCAATACCGGCGAAACCCCTCGCTGCAGTAATTTGCCTGAAAACATCAGGGCAAATACCGCTATAATGGCACCGGGCAAAAGCAATAAACCGGTTTCAGACGGTGTAAAGCCTAACAGACGCTGTGCAATTACCGGCGTTAAAAATATAGAGGTGAACATACCTATACCCGTGATAAAAGTTAACACGGCAGCCACACTAAGCGATTTACTTTTTAACACCCGCAAATTAACCACCGGATTGGGGATGTAAAGCTCCCACAGCACAAAGCTTGTTAATGTTAAAATAGCAGTTACCGTAAGAATGGTGATGTAACCTGTTGCAAACCAATCCTCTGTTTGGCCACGTTCTAATACGGTTTGTAACGCCCCAATGCCAACACTTAATAAGGCAATGCCTGTCCAGTCTACCCCATTAGCTTTTACTTTAACGGGTGGCTCGGGTAACAGGAAATAGCAAGATACGGCTGCCAATATCCCTATCGGGATATTGATATAAAAGATCCATGGCCAAGAATAATTTTCGGTAATATACCCGCCAAGGGTTGGGCCAATAGTAGGACCAATAAATACGCCTATACCAAATAAGGCACTGGCAGTTGCCACTTTTTCTTTAGGGAACTGTTCATAAACTACTGCTGCGGATACAGAAAGCAATGCCCCGCCGCCTAATCCCTGTAAAAATCTAAACGCTACCAGTTCGCTAATACCCGATGCCTGCCCGCACATAAATGAACAAACAACAAACAGAATGATAGAGCCTATGTAATAATTTCTTCTGCCTAATTTGATAGATAAGAAACTGGTGATGGGGATAATGATAACATT
>DASWOZ010000007.1:0-4364 GCA_036398535.1 Mucilaginibacter sp.
CAATCGCCCGGAGTTCTCAAAAGTTATAAAGCCATAATAGTCTGGATCGTCTAATTTATCTTTTACAGAGTACTCATTATTGATCACTCTTGAAGGATCATTTTTAGTACTGTCGAAAAAAATATTGTAGGTGTAAGTTAAAACTGTATGACCATCCATATGTACCTTAACATTGGGAATAACCATTATAGGCAAATTATTATCAAGAGTAAAAAATATAGGTGAAGCCATATTAACATTATAAGTATTATCATAACCAACAACATAAATATTGGTTTTAAATGATAAGCGTTGATATTGTTTGGAACATCCAAACCATAAAAACACCTCGCTTATAACTGAGGAAAGAAGGGCAAACCAATGCAAACCATTTTCATATTTAATATGTTCCCTTATTATAATACCTAATATAAAATATAATATGAGCAATGGATAATTACAACTCTATCGGAAGCCCCGGGAGGGACAGAATTAACATAAATGAAAATTATGAAGTTGAATATTGGGCAAATAAGTTTGGTGTAAAGCCCGACCAATTACGCAGCGCTGTTGAAGCTGTAGGTACGGCATCTGCAGATGTAGAAAAATACTTAAATAAATAATGCTATGAGCCTGGAAAAGTATGTAGAGAAGCGTGACTTCGCCAAAACATCAGAACCAAAATCGGGTAAAAGCAAGGACAAAGATAAGCTGGTGTTTGTGATACAAAAACATGACGCTTCGCATTTACATTATGATTTCAGGCTCGAAATGGATGGCGTGTTAAAAAGTTGGGCAATACCTAAAGGTCCATCAACAGATCCTAAAACTAAACGTTTGGCCATGATGGTGGAAGATCACCCGTTTGACTATCGGAATTTTGAAGGGATCATTCCACAGGGAGAATATGGGGGAGGAACGGTGATTGTTTGGGACAAAGGTACTTACGAGCCTATTGAAGAAATTAAAGGCAAAAAAGCACAAGAAAAGCATTTGTTGCAACAATTAAAAAGCGGTTCACTAAAAATTAAACTACATGGCGAAAAGTTGGAAGGTGAATACGCTTTGGTGAAAACACATGGCATGGGCGAAAATGGTTGGCTATTGATCAAGCATAATGACAAGTTTGCATCAACCACCGATATTACCAAAAAGGATAGATCCGTCCTGTCCGGCAAAACCATTGAAATGATGGGAAAAACCGGCGAAAAGGTTTGGCAGCATGGCCATGAAGAAGAGGTAACCAGCACACAACCCGGGAGCAAAAAAAAAAGCCTGGCAAAGCCGGCTGAGGAGGTTGTGGGTGAAGACACCGATGTTCCATTGGTGGATACGGCTGGGGCCGATGTTGGGGCGCTTATAAAGTCGGCGCCAAAATCAGCTATCCCAAAATCTATCAAGCCCATGAAAGCCACGTTGGTGGACGAGCCTTTTGATGACCCGGACTGGTTATACGAGGTGAAATGGGACGGCTATCGCGCTATCGCATTCATAAATAAGGGTGATGTTCAGCTCATATCGCGTAATAACCTGCCTTTTGATAAGTACTATCCCATAACCAAGCTTTTAAAAGAATGGAAAATCAATGCTGTAATTGACGGTGAAATATTAGTGCTGAATGATAAGGGAATTTCTGATTTTGGCGCTCTGCAAAACTGGCGTAGCGAGGCAGACGGGGAATTGGTGTATTATGTATTTGATATACTATGGTACGAAGGAAAGAACCTGATGGGTATACCCTTACGTGACCGCTTGGCTGTCCTAAAAAGCGTATTACCCACCAATGATGACCATATTCGTCAAAGCAAGGTTTTTAAAGCCAATGGAATTGAATTTTTTAAGGCTGCCAAAAAGATAGGATTAGAGGGTATTATCGCTAAAAAAGCAAGCAGCGTTTATACTGTTGATTTGCGGTCACGTGAATGGCTGAAAATAAAGGTAAACAGGCGGCAGGAAGTAGTAATTGCCGGATTCACCAAAAATGAAGGTACAAGCAAGTCTTTCAGTGCATTGGTTTTGGCTGTGTATGACCACGGCACTTTACGATATGTGGGTAAGGTGGGTACTGGTTTTAATGATAAAATGCAAAAGGAGATGATGGCGCAATTTAAGCCACTTACAACAGACAAAAGTCCGTTTGATGCTGAGCCCGATATAGACAAGCCCTCACGCTTTCGCCCAAAGCGGTTGGGTGCCAAACCAACTTGGTTAAAGCCCGAATTAGTGGGCGAGGTAGCTTTTGCGGAAGTAACCAGTGATGGTGTTTTTCGCCAGGCGTCTTTTAAAGGCATGCGTACAGATAAAAAAGCGACGGATGTGATACTGGAAACACCGGAAGATACTGAAGAAACAGTGAAAGAAGTGGATGAACAAACATCTAATGCTCATACCGAAGCTATACAACCACTCAAGGATAAGGAACGCAAAACCTTGCTTAATCCTAAAGATGAAACCCAGGTGCGTAAAATTTGCGGGCACGATCTGAAATTTACTAATCTTAGCAAAATTTACTGGCCCGAAGATCGTGTTACCAAAAGAGATATGTTTAACTACTACTACCAGGTGGCCGAATATATTTTGCCTTATTTAAAAGACAGGCCAATGTCGCTCAACCGTTTTCCTAACGGCATACATGGCCCAAGCTTTTATCAAAAAGATATAAAAGGCAAAGCACCCGATTGGATAACCAAAACATTCCCTTACATCACCAGCGATCATGAACACAAAGAATATTTGGTAGGATCAGATGAAGCGGTTTTGTTATGGATGGCCTCGTTGGGTTGTATAGAAATGAACCCATGGTTTAGTCGTATACAATCGCCGGATAACCCGGACTATTGCGTGATAGACCTTGACCCCGATAAAAATACTTTTGATCAGGTAGTTGAAGCTGCCTTAGAGGTTAAAAAGGTATTGGACGCTATAAATGTGCCGTCATATTGTAAAACATCCGGTTCAACCGGGATGCATATTTACATACCTTTGTCTGCAAAATACACTTATGATCAGTCGCAGATGTTTGCCCGGATAATTGTAGGCATTGTACATAAGCAAATACCTGATTATACAAGTTTAGAACGTATGGTAGCCAACCGCAATGGTAAAATGTACCTCGACTTTTTGCAGAACCGCCCTGGCGCTACCATTGCGGGTCCATATTCGCTTCGCCCAAAAGTAGGTGCAACCGTATCCATGCCGGTTCATTGGGATGAGGTAAAACCCGGCCTTACTATGAAACGATTTACGATATTTAACTCAATTGATCGTTTAAAAATAGAAGGAGATCTGTTTAAAGGTGTATTAGGAAAAGGGATTGATCTGGAAGAAACTATCAAGAAAGCACAAAGTATATTTCAATAAGCTATAATATATGCCCGAATTACCCGATCTGCAAGCCTTTAGCCATAATCTGCAAAAAAGATTACATGGTAAAACCTTAAAGGAAATTAAGACCCATACCACTAAGCTTAATGTTACTGCTGCCGAATTGAAAAAAACGGTAGAGGGTAAGGAACTCAGCAGTGTACGTCGTGAAGGCAAGGAATTGTACCTGGAATTTGAAGGCGGCGCAATTTTAGCATTGCATTTAATGCTTCATGGGCAGTTATATTTAGACGATGAAGAGCATAAGTACAGCGTTATTGAGCTGCTGTTTGATGATGGTTTAACGCTAAACCTCACCGACTTTCAAAAAGCGGCAACACCAACCTTAAATCCCGAACCAAAGGATGCACCTGATGCGATGGATAAAGAAGTAGATTTTACTTTTTTAAAGAAAACATTACAGGCTAAAAAGGCAGTGGTTAAAAACATTTTGTTAGATCAGCATATTATACGCGGCATTGGCAACGCTTATGCCGATGAAATTTTATGGGATGCGCGTATCTCTCCATTTTCTATCAGTAATAAAATACCCGAGGCTAAAATAAAGGATCTGGCCAGATCTATACGGTCGGTTTTGGAGCATGCTGAACAACAAATTTTGAAAACCCACCCGGATATAATCAGTGGTGAGGTGCGTGATTTTATGAGCGTACACAGTTCGCATAAAAAAGAAAGCCCGAGAGGAGCAAAGATCCATATCAAAACAGGTACTCGTAAAACATATTATACCGATGAGCAGGAACTTTTTGACTAACGCTTAACAATAGCATACGTACATTCGCAATTATGAGTAATAAAATAAAAGTAGCGGTATTGGATGATTACCAACATGTGGCTTTGTCAATGGCCGATTGGTCGCTGTTATATGATAAGGCAGAGGTAGCTGTATTTCACGACCACCAAACCGATGAAGCCGCAATTGTGGAGCGATTACTCCCCTTTGAGGTGATCTGTGTAATGCGTGAAAGAACACCTTTAAGTAAGCAATTACTCAGTCAATT
>DASWOZ010000008.1:0-4192 GCA_036398535.1 Mucilaginibacter sp.
GCAGGAGAAAGGGTATGAAATTCGTATCCTAATGCCACGGTTTGGAAATATTAATGAGCGCAGGAATCGTCTTCATGAAGTAATACGTCTATCAGGGATGAACATCATTATTAATGACAATGATAATCCACTGATCATCAAGGTTGCATCTATCCCGGCGGCGCGTATGCAAGTGTATTTTTTAGATAATGAAGAATATTTTCAGCGCAAGCATGTATTTGAAGACAAAGACGGAAAGTTTTATGCCGATAATGATGAGCGCATGATCTTCTTTTGCAAGGGAGCATTGGAAACAGTTAAAAAATTAGGTTGGGCGCCTGATATTATCCACTGTCATGGATGGATGAGCGCGCTGGTCCCGGCTTATTTAAAAACAACTTATAAGGACGATCCTACTTTTAAAAACTCAAAGGTTGTTTATTCAATTTATGAGAATGATTTTAAGGATGAGATGAATCCGGATTTTTCACGTAAAGCCGTAATGGGCGATATGACCGAAAAGCATACCGAAGTTTACAAGCCGGGAACAAACTCTGCTTTGTATGAAGGTGCCATCCAATATAGTGATGCTATAGTTTTGGGCAGCGAGAATATAGCCGATGATGTGTTAAATAATGTTAAAAACAGTCATAAATCGGTTTTAGAGTTTAATTCTACCGCTGATTTCGAAAATTATTACAATTTTTACGACGAAATTGTCAGTGAAGAATTGGCGCATGTTGTATAAGCTTTAATATCATATATGAAATTTTTCAAATTAGACTTATTAACCCTGTTGATAAGTCTTTTTATTTTAACCGGCTGTAAAAATCAGGACTCTATTGGATTGGGTGTAAATACTGCTACCCAGTTAAATGGCAGCCTGATAGATACTGCTACCATTATAGTAAATACTATACCCGAAGATAGTGTGCAAACCAATGCTTTACCCAAAACGCCCCTGTCCTATTTCAAAGATCCGATATTCGGAACCACGGAAGCTAATCTGGCTGTTGATTTGAATTTACCGGGTCAGGCTAGTAGCTACACCCTGCCCACTGGTACCGTATCTGTAGACTCGGCTGTGTTAGTATTAAGATATACCGATGGCTTTTATGGCGATTCACTGGCATCCCGTTATAAGGTAAACGTTTACCAACTTGGGGAACGGATATTTACCAATTCTGTTTACTATAATACCAAACAATGGAAATATAATAACACTTTATTAGGAACAAGATCATTCCTTGCAAGGCCGAATGATAGCATAAGGGTTAACGCAATAGTACCCGGAGCGCCGGACAGCCTGCAAAAATCACCACCTCAATTGCGGATCCCAATAGATAAGAGCTTTATAAATTCTATACTATTTAATGCATCAAGCACACAATTATCATCAAACCTGGTATTTAAAAACACGGTAAATGGGCTATATATTACCATGGATAAGGCCGGGACAACCGGTGCCGGGGGTACGCTGATGTTTAATTTGGATACCACCAATATAAATATTTATTATAAAGCTGTTAGTGGTAGTACAATTGATACCGCAATGATATCACTTCCAACCACCTTACATGCTGCACAAATTAAACATACTTATCCGGCGGCCATACAAACGGAACTTAATAACACTAAAACTACCCGTAATACTTTCTATTTACAGGGCCTTGCCGGGTTACGGGCTAAAATAAGTTTTCCTTATCTTAAAAACATTATCAAATCGGTAGGCAGCGATATTGTCATAAACCGCGCAGAGCTGGTAATTACTCCAATGACAGGTTCAACAATTCCTTTTGCCCCGCTGCCCAAAATAAGTATGTACCGGTATGATCTTGCACATCAGCGTTCAGAATTACAAGATGCTACGGCTACCGATCCACGTTCGGGCGGTGTACTAACCTTTGGGGGCTTTTATAATAGCACCCTCCAAAACTATCATTTTGTAATCACCGCATATATACAAGATTTAATGCGCGGTGCATCTGTAGATTATGGAACCTTTTTGGGCCCGGTTGACATCAATAGCACAACAAGCTCGACAGCCGTTGATATAGATGCTACACCACAAGCTGCTGCCAGAACTTTTGCTATCGGGACTGATAAAACATCACCCTACAGAATAAAACTAAATATCATCTATACCAAGATCACTAAATAATAAATCACATTTAAAGTTTTTTTTGTTATTTTGTTATTTATCTTGATGAATGGCTTGCATATTGCCATTCATTTTTGTTTTTAAATTATTTTTTTATGTGTGGAATTGTAGGTTATATTGGTTACAGGGATGCTTATCCAATTATTATTAAAGGCTTGCATCGTTTGGAATATCGTGGATACGATAGTGCCGGAATCGCATTATTAGACAACGGTCTAAAAGTTTATAAAAAAGCCGGAAAGGTTAGCGACCTGGAAAACTTTGTGAAAGATGTTCCGCTAAAAGCTACTATTGGCATGGGGCATACACGCTGGGCAACCCACGGCGCCCCAAGCGACCGCAACTCACACCCCCATTCATCGGGTGACCGGAAGTTAACCATAATCCACAATGGCATTATTGAGAATTACGGAATTATCAAAGAAACTTTATTGGCTAAAGGCCACGTTTTTAAAAGTGATACAGATACAGAAGTATTAATTCACCTGGTTGAAGACATTGCAAAAGAAACCCAGGTTGGACTGCGCGAGGCTGTACGGCTTGCTTTAAACAGGGTTATTGGTGCTTACGCCATTGTAATTATGAGCGAAGATGAGCCCGATTTGCTGATAGCGGCCCGCAAAGGCAGCCCAATGGTAATTGGCGTTGGCAAAGGCGAGTACTTTATAGCATCTGACGCTACCCCGATTGTTGAGTATACCAAAAATGTAATTTACCTGAATGATAATGAAATTGCTTACATCAACAGGGAAAAACTACTGATAAAAAATATTGACAATACCGTTCAAACCCCTTATATACAAGAGCTTGATTTGAAGCTGGAAATGCTTGAAAAAGGGGGATATGATCACTTCATGCTGAAAGAGATCTATGAACAACCACGGTCAATTCGTGATTGTTTAAGGGGCCGAATATACCCGCAGCAGGGTAAAGTTCAGTTAGGCGGTGTTAAAGAATATGCTGAAAAACTCAAAAACGTTGACCGTATCATTATCATAGCCTGCGGCACCTCATGGCATGCGGGCCTGGTTGGCGAGTACCTGATAGAAGAATATGCCCGTGTGCCGGTTGAAGTAGAATATGCGTCTGAGTTTCGGTATCGAAACCCGATCATTACAGAAAAAGACTTGGTAATCGCTATTTCACAATCAGGAGAAACCGCTGATACCATGGCAGCTATTGAACTGGCTAAAGAAAAAGGTGCTACCATTTTTGGCATTTGTAATGTGGTTGGCGCCTCAATACCACGTACCACTCATGCGGGTGTTTATACGCATGCCGGGCCAGAGATTGGGGTGGCTTCAACAAAAGCCTTTACCGCACAGGTTACCGTTTTAACCCTGTTGGCTTTTTATATCGCCCAGCAAAGAGGGTCAATTACACAAAGTAAGCTGGTAGAATATTTAACCGAGCTTGATGAGGTCCCTGATTTGGTTGAGCTGGCTTTAAAATCAAACGACCGTGTTAAAGAAATTGCCGCTAAAATTAAAGACACCAATAATTGTTTGTTTTTAGGCCGGGGCAGCTCGTTTCCTGTAGCGCTTGAAGGTGCTTTAAAGTTGAAGGAAATCTCTTATATTCATGCAGAAGGCTATCCTGCTGCCGAAATGAAACATGGCCCTATTGCTTTAATTGACGAGGAAATGCCGGTTGTATTTATAGCCACCAAAAACTCGTCCTACGAAAAGGTAATTAGCAATATACAGGAAGTTAAGGCGCGTAAAGGCCAGGTAATAGCTATTGTGACCGAAGGCGATACGGATGTTAAAGAAATGGCCGATTATGTGATTGAAATACCACAAACCGGCGAGGCCTTTGTTCCTTTACTGGCAACAATCCCGTTGCAGCTATTGGCCTATCATTGTGCAGTAATGCGCGGTTGCAATGTTGACCAGCCACGTAACCTGGCCAAATCAGTAACGGTTGAATAACAATAGTAAACCATAAAACAAAAAGGGAGCTGTTAGTTAACAGCTCCCTTTTTGTTTCTAATTATCGTCGTCATTCTCCACCGGGGTAGGGCGTCCGGTTGGTATTACCTTTCGGTTTTTA
>DASWOZ010000009.1:0-1824 GCA_036398535.1 Mucilaginibacter sp.
TGATAATGGCATCTGGCCGGTCTGATTATCCCAATCAGGTAAATAACGTGTTAGGGTTTCCATACATTTTTAGGGGTGCGCTTGATGTAAGGGCCACTGCTATTAATGAGGAAATGAAAATAGCGGCAGTACATGCCATAGCCGAAATAGCAAAGAAACCGGTACCCGAATCGGTAAACCTGGCCTATAATACCAAAAACCTAAAATTTGGAAGGGAATATATTATTCCAAAACCAATGGATCAGCGATTGATCATTGAGGTATCATCCGCGGTGGCTAAAGCAGCCATTGATTCGGGTGTGGCCCGGAAAGCCATTACTGATTGGGACGCTTATACCGAAGAACTGCGCTTGCGTGTTGGCCCTAATGATAAACTGTTGCGTAATATCACCAATAAGGCTAAGCAAAATCCGCAGCGGGTGGTTTTTGCCGATGCGGATAACTATAAAATTTTAAGGGCGGCACAAATTGTAAAAGATGAATGTATTGCCACCCCAATATTGCTGGGCGAGGTTGAAAAAATAAACCAGATCATCAAAGAAAATGATCTGGACCTGGGCGATGTTCAAATTATTGACCCGCATTTGGGTGCAGAGAACCAGGAGAAATACGCCGACTACCTGTATTGCAAACGCCAGCGCCGGGGAATAACCTTATTTGAAGCCCGGAAGTTGTTAACAGACCCTAATTATTACGGTGCCTGCATGGTGCAGTTTGGCGAGGCTGATGCGCTAATATCCGGTTTAAGTAAGAACTATGTAACTACCGTTAAGCCATCGTTACAAATTATAGGTACCGAAAAGGGGGTGAACCGTGTTGCCGGTATGTACCTGATGATTACGCCAAAAGGCCCGGTATTTTTTGGGGATACTACAGTAAACGTTAACCCTACAGTGGAGGATTTGGTTGATATTACCGTATTGATTGAAAAAGCGGTAAAGAAATTTAACGTTAACCCAAGAATAGCCATGTTATCCTATTCTAACTTTGGTTCAAATGATGGTATCATTCCCGAAAAAACACGTGAAGCGGTGCGCATACTGCATGAAAGGTATCCGGATATGATAGTTGATGGCGACATGCAGGCTAACTTTGCCCTAAATCCCGATATGTTAACTGATAACTTCCCCTTCTCCTCATTAAAAGGAGCCGCCGCAAATACACTGATTTTCCCTAATTTAGAATCGGGTAATATTGCTTATAAACTATTACAGGAAATTGGCGGTGCCGAGGCGGTGGGGCCAATTTTATTAGGATTAAAAAAATCCGTACACGTGCTGCAATTGGGCAGCTCGGTACGTGAAATTGTAAATATGGTTACCATTGCTGTGGTTGATGCGCAGGAAAAAGGGGCTTAAGTAAATTTTTTACGTTTAAAAATTAGTAAATCTGAAGAAATTTTTATGTACGCTTATATTGATGGTAAACTAATTTTTAAATGCCCTACATATGTGGTTATTGATGCCGGAGGGGTGGGTTATCATATCAATATTTCCTTACATACCTACTCTTTTTTAGGTGATACTGAACGGTGCAAATTGTTTACATGGCTGCATGTAAAAGAAGATGCGCATACTTTATATGGCTTTGCCGACGAAGGCGAACGCCGCTTATTTCTACACTTGATCTCTATTTCAGGCATCGGCCCCAATACAGGGCGCATGATGCTTTCATCCATTACTCCGGACGAAATTCAAAATGCTATTATTAATGGCCATGTTTCGTTAATACAACGTATAAAGGGCATAGGCCCTAAATCTGCACAACGTATTATTTTAGAGCTACAGGATAAACTGCGCAAGGAAGGCCCTGATACATTAACAG
>DASWOZ010000010.1:0-5355 GCA_036398535.1 Mucilaginibacter sp.
TGTTTTCCGATCGATATTTAGTATCTCGGCTGCTTTTGTTTTATTGTAGCTCACCTCTTTTAACACCCTTAAAATAGTATCGTATTCTGCTTCTAAGGCAGCATTTTTAAGATCATGGCGTGGCTCTTTTACTTCCGCAGAACCATTTGACAGGTTGGCATATTCAAAAGCCGGCGTTTTATAATTTGAAATCTCAAGAGGTAACGCTTTCATACTGATAACATCACCTTCAGAAATGAGAGCCGCCCTGCGTACAATATTTTTTAACTCACGAATGTTTCCCTGCCAGCGGTAGTTCATAAAACAGTCTACAACTTCCGGCGAAAAGCTGGTAACATTGCGGTTCAACTCCTGGTTTGACATTTTCAAAAAGTGATCCGCAAGTAGCATAATATCATTTCCGCGCTCGCGCAATGGTGGCATATATATGCTAAATTCATTAAAACGGTGGTAAAGGTCTTCTCTGAATTTTCCTTTTTGAATAGCGTCCTGCAGGTTTTCATTTGTAGCTACAATAATGCGCACATCCAGGTCAATTTCTTTGGTGCTGCCTATTCTTTTTACCTTTCTTTCCTGTACGGTTCTTAATAATGCGGCCTGTATCTCATAGGATAAGTTGCCAACCTCATCCAAAAACAACGTGCCGCCGTTAGCCATCTCAAAGTGGCCTATCTTTGTGGCAAACGCACCGGTAAATGATCCTTTTTCATGGCCAAAAAACTCACTTGCTGCTAATTCTTTGGTTAATGACCCGCAGTCCATCGCTATAAATGGCTGATTATGGCGCGGGCTATGCAGGTGAATGCTTTTTGCCGCCTCCTCCTTACCCGTGCCGCTTTCGCCTAAAATAATTACACTATAGTTTGTGGGTGCCACTAATTCTATCTGGCGCAAAAGATCTTTTGATGCTTTGCTTGTACCGGTTATAATGCCGCCGAAAACCTGTTTGTTTACTTTACCGCTAAAAGCAGGGGTATGCTCATCATCAACCAATGCATGGTGGGTTTCAATGGCTTTAGTAATGGTATTTAATATTTCATCCGGATATAGGGGCTTGGTGATATAATCATAGGCGCCCATTTTAATGAGTTCAACCGCCATTTTAATATCTGAATAGCCGGTGATGATAATAACGCCAGTTTGCGGATAGTGCGTTTTTATTTGTTTAAGCATTTCGCGGCCGTCTGTATCTTCCAGCCTGAAATCACATAATACTAAGTTAAACTCTCCGTTTTTTAGCTGTTCAAGGCCACTGGTTCCGCTGGAAGCGGTGCTCACATCAAACCCGTTGCGTATTAAAAATTTTGACAATAATAGCGCAACATTCACTTCATCATCTATGATGAGTATTTTTTTCATATCAGCAGTTAGCGGTTAACAGGTAAAAATAATCAGACCGTTAAGTTACACAAAATTGCTAATTTTTACAGATGTTGTAAGTTTTAAATTATAAATTAAAGGCATAAGCAATATGCACCGCATAAAAATTATACTTGTCTTTATCGTTATAAAAACTTGATACACCCTCATATCTAAAGCCTGCGTCAATATACCGGTGATTTTTTTTCAATTTAAACAACATACCTATTTGAGGGGCATAGGTAAATGAATAGCTATTGGTTGCATATTCTGCCGCTTTATTTAGTATAAGTGTTTCACCTGCTTCTACCTGCACATAAAATTGCTTTATTAAAAAATATTTATAACCAATTTTTACTGGCAGTGTTTGTAAAGAGTGCATCGGAACGTTTAAAATAGCTTGTTGGGTAGTTAGCGCTCCATTAGCTAAAAGAAAGTTATTGTAGCCAACACTTGCAGTAATATATGATTTTTTGGTTATTGGAAAATCCACACGTGCCGAGGCGCCTAAACTTACAACATACCTGTTGGAAATACTTCCGGTAGGTAAACCAACTTCGGGCCCTATCGTTATACGGGTTGAATCTGGTATGGCTTGTGCGGCGGCACTTAAAGAAAAACTTACAAATACTAACAGGTAAAGTAGTGCATTTAAGGTGGTTTTCATGTTATATGTTTAGATTAATGTGTGTTAAACGCATAATGGCTTAACAACGTATAATTTGCTTTAATTTTTGTTAAAAATATCAGCACGCAATTATACTAAATTTGGCGTAACACTTGTATGTTAATAAACAGAAAAGGGCCATCCGTTTTGGATGGCCCTTTTGCAATGAATAAGTAAAAGTGGTTAAAAACCGTACGCTAAACGTAAAGCAACAAAATTAACTTTACTGTCGTCAATATCGCTATTGAACTTTGTACTGCCTTCATAACGTACACCAGCATCAATAAAGTTTTTACCACCAAGCTGAAACTGGTAACCAATTTGAGGAGCGTAGATAAACGCGGCTGATTTATTAAAGCCAGCATCTGCTTTATTTAAGGCAAATCCGGCGCCTGCTTCTCCCTGTATGTAAAAGTTACTTACCGGAAAGAATTTTAAACCAGCTTTAACGGGTAATAATTGGATATTAGTTGCAGACACGTTTGTACCTCCAATATTATCTTTACCAAAGATATTATTATAACCCGCGTTAACGGTTACAAACAATTGACTTGCTACAGGAATATCTGCCTGTACTGAACCACCCAAGCTCCAATTATATCCGTTTGATAAGTTACCTGTAGGTAAACCAGCATCAACGCCAATGCTGTAACGTACGCCAGTTGATGATGTTGTAGATGTAGTACCTGAAACAGGTGTGGTAGTTTGTGCTTTTGCACCTAATGTTAATCCGGCCAAAGCCAAAACTAATGCTGAAAATTTAAATGAATTTTTCATGATCTGTTGTGTGTTTTTGTTATTCTGTTTGTTAAACACAGGGCAAAGTAACGGCACAAAACAAATAGGATTTTTCATCCTATTGTCACGAATATTCAATCGATTGATTAACAGTATTTTAATTTTTGACCAAATTGGTTTTTTGGTCAATTCAATGTAAAATATAGCTATTTGCCCTTAAAATCGGGCTTTCTTTTTTGCAGAAAGGCAGCCACGCCCTCTTTAAAATCCTCTGTTGCGAAGCATTTTGAGAACTCATTGATTTCTGTTTCAAAGCCATTAATATCATTTTTGGATGAAGCGTTAACAGCGGTTATTGCAGACGCAACCGCCAGCGGGGCACGCAATAATATTTTGTTTAAAATCTCTTCGGCTTTGGCCAACAGCGACTCCGCCGTGACTACATGATTAACCAATCCAAGCTGAAGCGCCTCGGTAGCTGTAATCATATCGGCCGTTAAAATCAGCTCTAACGCTTTTCCTTTGCCCGCCAATTGTGTTAACCGTTGTGTGCCGCCATAACCAGGAATCAATCCTAAAGTTACCTCGGGCTGTCCCATTTTTGCGGTTTCGGCAGCTACCCTAATATGGCAGGCCATGGCAAGTTCTAATCCACCGCCTAAAGCAAAGCCATTAATAGCGGCTATTACCGGTTTGTTCCCGTTCTCTATTAAATCAAAAACTTTGGTATGAGCATCTTGTGCCAATTGTTTGCCGCCGTTAATATCCAGGTTTTCAAATTCGGCAATATCGGCACCTGCTACAAACGCTTTTGGCCCGGCCCCGGTAATAATAATTCCGCCAACCTGTGGGTTTTGAAAAGCATCGGTAATCGCTTCGTGAAGTTCAGTAAGGGTTACTTTATTTAACGCGTTGAGCTTAGGCTCGCGGTTAATGGTAATATATTGTATCCGCGCTTTGTGTTCAACTAATAAATTTTGATAGGTCATTGCAGTAGTTTAAAAATTGCGGTGCTTGTGCACCCAGTCTGTAATATATTTAACAATATCATGTGTGTTTGTGCCCGGTGGGAAAAGCTCCCCTACGCCTATTTTTTTTAGCGCAATCATATCTTCTTCAGGTATAATACCCCCACCGGTAACCAGCACATCATCCATTTTTTTTTCTTTGATCAGGTTAATGATCTTCGGGAAAACGGTCATATGCGCGCCGGAGAGTATAGATATGCCAATCGCGTCCACATCCTCCTGTAAAGCGGTGTTAACCACCATTTCGGGGGTTTGGCGTAAGCCGGTATAAATAACCTCCATACCCGCGTCACGTAATGAAGTGGCAATGATGCGTGCACCACGGTCATGCCCATCCAGGCCAACTTTGGCAACTAAAACACGTATAGGGCGGTTAAACGGTTGGCTCATATTTTATTCGAAGCTAAAAAACTCGGTTAATGTTTCACAAACTTGCCGGCATGTTTTTTCGTCCATAACTCCTAATTTTTTAATTAAACGGAGTTTTGATACAGAACGGATATGATCTAATGCTATTTGTCCATTTTTCCCTTGAAATGTGCATTCGACACGATGCGGATATGGTTTATTGGCAGATGTCATCGCTGCAATAGTTATAGTGGCTAACAATCCATTAACTTCATTTGGAGAAATGATTAAACAAGGGCGTGTTTTACTGATCTCGCCGCCAATAACCGGATTAAGATCAGCCAACCAAACCTCAAACCGTTTAATTACCATTGCCACTCTTTGTCAACTGTTTCATCTGTAAAACCTTCTAATAACTCATTGTCAGGCAAATGCCCTCCTTGTATGGCAACTGTTAATTGTTCTTTCCATCCTTCCCTTGCTTTCTTTTTAGATTTTATCAGGATGCCATTTTCTGTCGGATCAATTTCAATATTGTCAGAAAGTTTATATTGCTGTATAAGCGACTTGGGAATCCTAACACCAAAAGAATTACCAATTTTTATAAGCTTAGTTTCCATATATCAAAGTTAGTACAAAGTAATTACAAAATATGAAATTTTGTGTATTATATGCGTAATAGTGTATTATCTTTTACTTTTGCCCAATTGCATTGATACCATGAGCGAAGAAAGATCATTAAATTTTATTGAAGAGATTGTTGAAGAAGATATAAGCACCAATAAGCACGGTGGCCGGGTGTTAACCCGTTTCCCGCCCGAGCCTAATGGTTATTTGCATATTGGCCATGCTAAATCTATTTGCTTAAACTTCGGCCTGGCACAAAAATATAACGGCAAAACCAACCTGCGTTTTGACGATACCAACCCCGCCAAAGAAGAAACCGAATATGTAGACAGCATAAAGGAAGATGTGAGATGGCTGGGTTTTGAATGGGCTGAAGAGTTATATGCTTCTGATTATTTTGACAAACTATATGATTTCGCGGTAATCCTGATAAAAAAGGGATTGGCTTATGTAGACGACAGCACCGCCGAAGAAATTGCCGCCCAAAAGGGCACCCCAACCGAACCGGGCACGCCAAACCAGTACCGGAGCCGCTCTGCCGGAGAAAACCTGCAGCTTTTTGCCGATATGAAGGCCGGAAAATATCCC
>DASWOZ010000011.1:0-2380 GCA_036398535.1 Mucilaginibacter sp.
GTACAAAAGTTAATCAATGGATCCCGCAGAGTATACCATAAATTATTTCTATCTGTTCCTTACCGGTTTCCTGGTTTTATTGAACGGCTTTTTTGTAGCCGCGGAGTTTGCCATGGTAAGGGTACGTGGGTCGCAAATAGAAATAAAAGCAAAAACGGGCAGCCGTATGGCTAAAACCAGCCGTGGTATATTGCATAATTTAGATGGCTACCTTGCAGCAACGCAATTAGGTATTACCATTGCATCACTGGGATTAGGTTGGTTTGGGCAATCTGTGGTAACCGCGCTTATGCTGCATGTTTTTCAACTATTTGGCGTTGTAAATTTATCTCCTTTTATAATTGATATTAGCCATGTAGTGGCTTTTGCGTTTATTACGGTTTTTCATATCACCTTTGGCGAGCTTGCGCCAAAATCAATAGCCATACAGCGTTCAACACGTACGGTTATGGCAGTAGCCGTACCGCTAAGGGTTTTCTATATTATTTTTAAGCCAATTATCTGGTGTTTAAATACTTTTGCCAATTTTATTTTAAAAATATTCGGGATAGACACTGCCCAGGCAGAAACTCACCACAGTTCGGAAGAGTTGCAATATTTATTGGAGCAGGGAAAAGAAACCGGCGCAATTGACTCTAATGAGCATGAGCTGATTCAAAATGTGTTTGATTTTAATGAACGGGTAGTAAAGAATATTATGGTGCCTCGCACCAAAATATCAGGCATTGAAGTTAGTACAGAGCGTGATGAACTGTTGGAAATACTAATAACAGAAGGTTATTCAAGAATGCCCGTGTATGATGATGTGATTGATAAAATTGTGGGTATAGTTCATGCTAAAGATATTTTACCATTGCTGGCACGTAACGAAGAAATAGTTTTAAAAGACATTATTCGTAAGCCTTATTTTGTGCCGGAAACTAAAAAAATCAATGACCTGATGGCCGAGCTGCAGCAAAAACGTATTCAGATAGCTATTGTATCTGATGAGTTTGGTGGTACTGCCGGTATGGTTACACTGGAAGATATTGTGGAAGAGCTGGTGGGCGAAATACAGGACGAGTATGATGAGGAAAAACCGATAGTTGAAAAGATAAATGATCGCGAATTTGTGGTTAATGCCCTCGCGCCTATTTATGACGTGAATGGTCATTTACCGCATGACCTGCCAGAGGATGGCGACTTTGATACAGTATCAGGTTGGTTGGGCGATATATTTGGTAAAATACCGGATGTAGGCGAACAAAAGGAATCAAATGGGTATAACATTACGGTACTAAAAAAATCCGATCAGAATATTGAATCCGTAAAACTGGAATTGCTGCTGAATGAAGAAGATACGGTAGATCTGCACTAATCTGCTTGCACCATGCACCTTTTTTATACTCCGGATATTGAACCCTCGCATTCTCAATACTTTTTGAGCGAAGAAGAAAGTAAGCATTGCGTGCGGGTTTTAAGGCTTGGACCGGGCGACGAAGTTCAACTCATAGATGGCCGCGGTGGTTTATATACTGCCGAAATTAAAGACGCTCATCCTAAAAGAACCATACTACAAATTACCAAAGTAGTTTCGGGCTATCATAAACGAAACCACTACCTGCACATAGCGGTAGCCCCCACAAAAAATATTGAGCGCCTGGAGTGGTTTTTGGAGAAAGCTACCGAAATTGGTATTGATGAAATTTCATTGATCATCTGTCAGCGATCTGAACGTAAGGAGGCTAAAACAGATCGCTTAAATAAGATCATTACCGCCGCTATTAAACAATCCTTAAAGGCTTACCATCCTATATTAAATGAGCCGGTTACATTTAACAAATTTTTATTACAGCCATTTAACGGGCAAAAGTTTATCGCGCATTGCGAAGACGGTGCCAAGGCAAATCTGCCGGATGAAATTACGAAGCAAGGCCGTTACTTAATATTAATTGGCCCCGAGGGTGATTTTACACCAAATGAAATTGATGATGCTTTGCAAAATGGATTTAAAGCAATAACTTTAGGTGAAAGTCGTTTACGAACTGAAACGGCTGCTTTAGAAGCTTGTTTTGAGATCAATTTTTTAAACCGTTAATGAATAAATCAATTTATATAGCCGCTGTGGCCGTTCTGCTTTTTATGAGCAGCTTTAATGTGCCCGCTTATAAAATGGGTAAATTAAAATATAGCGGGGGGGGAGATTGGTATGGCGACAGAACCGCGTTGACCAACCTTATTAAATTTTGTAATGATAATTTAAAAACCAACTTTCAGCCCGAAGAGGAAGCTGTTGAGCCGGGCAGTGCCGAACTGTTTAACTATCCGTTTGTGTTTATGACAGGGCATGGTAACGTTATCTTTTCGGATTTAGAAGCACGTAACCTGCGCAAGTATTTAA
>DASWOZ010000012.1:0-11319 GCA_036398535.1 Mucilaginibacter sp.
TTGGGATACCAATAAAACGATACCCGTTTTAAGTGTATTTAATTTGATATTAATAGTTGTGCAGGCATGGCTGGGGGCGTTAGTAGTTTCAACTAACCTTACCGCATGGGTAATTACAATTCATTTGTTATTGGCCTTAGGCATTTTAGGTATCAGCATAACTACTTATCATTTAGCCAAAGTTTATGGTAAAAACAGGTTGCACGTTAACCCGTTGCTGCATATTATTACGTTACTGGTACTGGCATTAAGTGTGCTCCAAATAGCTTTTGGCACCGAAGTGCGCGAGCAAATTGATGCTATTGCCAGTCGTTTACAGGAAGGCTATCGCGGCGATTGGGTAAATGATGCAGGTGCCATATTTTTTCAGCACAGGGACATAGCCATATTGGTGTTAATGGGCAATATCGTACTATATGCTTTAGTACGCCGTAGTTTTGGCCGACATTCTATACAGCAGCAAACCATGAGTTTTACTTTTTTAATGCTCATTTTGCAAATTGTTACGGGTATATTGTTATCATATTTAGCCCTGCCGCCTGTTGCGCAGGCAGCACATATCTTACTGGCAAGCCTTATTTTTGGCGCGCAGTTTTATTTGCTGCTTAATTTATATCAATCAGTTAACATACAGGAGGCGCGCAGATGACAGTAGGTGATTTTTCGAAACTGATCAAAACCCGGCTTACTTTTTTGGTGGTATTTTCGGCATCTATATCCTACTTGATAGGCCTTAAAGAAGATCATATTTTAAATTGGAGCGAATGGGAAATATGGAAGCATTGGTTTACCCTGATTATTGGGGGCTTTTTAGTAACCTCGGCAGCTAACTGCTTTAACGAGATTATTGAAAAGGACCTTGATAAGCTGATGAAGCGGACAATGGACCGCCCAATGCCAGCCGGGCGTATGACCACCGGGCAGGGGTTAGTGCTGGGCTTGTTTATGGGTATAGCAGGCACTTATTTATTAGGTAGTTTAAATTTAACTACCGGATATTTGTCGGTTTTTTCTGTGTTGCTTTATGCCTTTGCTTATACACCGTTGAAACGTAAATCGCCAATAGCGGTTTTTGTAGGTGCCATACCCGGCGCCTTACCGCCATTAATTGGTTATGTAGCCGCGCATGGTAAAATAGATAGCATTGCCTTAATATTGTTTGGGATACAGTTTGTATGGCAGTTTCCGCACTTTTGGGCCATTGCCTGGGTGCTGGATGATGATTATAAACTGGCGGGGTTTCGATTATTGCCAAGCGGTAAAAGAAACTTAACCAGTGCGGTTGTAACTTTTATGTTCACTTTAATATTGCTGCCGGTTAGTTTGTTGCCTACTATTTATGGTTACGGCGGTTACTATGTAGGTGGGGTATCATTTATATGCGGCCTGATATTTTTATATCAGGCAATTAATTTGTTACGTACGCTACAAATTGCGGCAGCGCGTAAACTAATGTTCGGTTCTTTTTTATATTTGCCGGTGGTGCAACTAATGTTTTTATTTGATTTTATAGGGAAGTGAAATGATGATTCAAATACAACAAGAAGAAAAACTTAACCTGGGTGCTAAAAAATTCAACATGTGGATATTTGTATTCACCTCGTTTATGTTTTTTGCGGCGCTTACCAGCGGCTTTATAGTTTACAGCGGCGGCAGGGGGCATGCTCTTCATTTAATATTACCCAATGCCTTTATATATAGCACCGCTTGTATCATATTAAGCAGCGTTACGTTGTTTATAGCTTCGGGGGCAGCTAAGGGGTTACAGTTTGCAAAACAGCGCCTTTATTTGTGGCTAACGCTCTTATTTGGCGTGCTGTTTTTAATTATACAGGTTTACGCCTGGATAACATTGATAAATATGGGGGTGTATTTTGTAAACAACAACGCATCCCAATCATTTATATACGTGTTTACCGGTATGCACTTAGTGCACATTATTGCGGGCTTACTGCTGTTAGGAAACGCCTTAAAAGGCAGCTATAAGAACATCCCGCAGGTTAAAAATTTATTCAGAATGGAGATGTCTTCTATTTTTTGGCATTTTGTCGATATTATATGGATATATCTTTATGTTTTTTTACTTTTGAACCAATATTAATTCAACCAACTATTTAATTACAATGAGCGTAGCAGTATCACCAATTGATGAAGTAAAAACAACCCCTTGGTCGGGAGGCAGGTCCCCGTTCAATGTGGAGTATGGAAAAATGATGATGTGGTTTTTTCTCCTTTCGGATGCATTCACCTTTTCGTCATTATTGATCTCTTACGGTTCATTACGTTTTAGCATGCCTACCTGGCCTGCAGCCGACAAAGTTTTTCAATCTGTACCCGGATTAGTAGAAAGCGGTGCGCCGTTGGTATTTGTGGGTTTGATGACCTTTATTTTGATCATGAGCTCGGTTACCATGGTATTGGCTGTTGAGGCCGGTCACCGTAACTCGAAAAAAGAAGTAGTAACCTGGATGATATTAACCATTATTGGTGGTTTTATGTTTTTGGGTTGCCAGGCATTAGAGTGGGGCCACTTGCATAGAGAAGGCTTTTGGTGGTCAGCTATCCCGCAAAGCAAAGAAGTATTACAGGAGTTTTTTAAGGCAGGTGTACCATATGGCGAGCAGGCTACATCAGCACATGCGTTTGCTAACCTGTTTTTCACTATAACCGGTTTTCACGGTTTCCACGTATTTACCGGGGTTATCATCAATATCATTATTACCATTAATGTATTAGCAGGTACGTACGAGAGACGCGGCAGCTATTTAATGGTTGAAAAAGTTGGCCTTTACTGGCACTTTGTTGATTTGGTTTGGGTATTTGTATTTACCTTCTTTTATTTAGTCTGAAAAAAACAATATTAAACTGATTATAATATGTCATCAGAAACTACAGCAGTTCACGCCGAAGGCGAAGAGCATGAAACCATGACCAGGGGCAGAATATGGAAAGTGTTTTTCATATTATTAGCCATAACCTGTGTTGAATTTATAATAGCACTTTGGTTAGTACCTTCAGGTATAATAGCCGGAAACATTGCTAACCCGGTATATATTGTTTTAACATTATTTAAAGCATTTTATATTGTTGCCTACTTTATGCACCTTAAGTTTGAAAAATTAGGTTTGGCATTAGCTATAATTGTCCCTATCCTTTTTATTATCGGTTTAATCCTGGTACTTACAAATGAAAGTCACCACTGGATTGATCTGAGGGGATAATGGACAAATTGAAGTTGTTTAAAAAGATTATAATCCTGGCACTTATTTTAGCGTTGCCGGGATTTTTATATTATTTGCTTACCACCGAAGGTAAAAACAGGTATAAGCCCTTACCCATTTTTGGCCCTAAGCAACTGGCAAGCACATCGCATAAAGTACACGGCAAAGTTATTCCGGATACTATATTTCATACCCTTAGTGATTTTAAGCTAAAGGATGAGAACGGTAAAGATGTATCTTTTAAAACGTTTGATAAAAAGATATTTGTAGTTAGCTTTTTTTATACGCATTGCCCTACGCTTTGTAACCAGATAAACACTAATGTGGATAGCCTGGCTGTAGCATACCGCAAAAACAGGATGGTGAATTTTGTTTCTATCACGGTTGACCCTAATCGTGATTCGGTAAGGGCATTAAAAAATTATACGGATAAATTAAAGCCCAAGCCTGCAAACTGGTTGTTTTTAACCGGCGATACCAGCACTATTTATACCCTGGCCCGTAAAGGCTTACTGGTTGATGCAATACAAACCGGTAAAGACGATTTTATATATAGTAACAAGCTAATTCTCATTGACAGCGAAAAGCGCATCAGGGGCTATTATTCGGGCGCGATGATGGATGATATTATCCGCCTGAATGACGAGATCAAAGTTTTGATCAGCGAGGAATTGAGGAAAAATGATAAACCGCTGTATTAGAGATTGGAGATGCGTTATGTTAGGTTGGTCATTCAATAATTCAATAACTCAATATTCAACATTAAAATAAATGACTGATAAATTTATATTCCGTTTTGTAGCTGCCGTTACTGTATTTGTAATTGTGGTTGTATTTGTTTTAAGTCTTAAAATATTACCAAGGCCGGCTGTAGTGCCATCGTTTACTATCTTTTTGCCGAAGTTAAACGCGTTTTTAAATGGAATATGCAGTGTATTGCTACTAACTTCTTTATACTTTATCAAAAAGCTTAACATTACCATGCACAAGCGTATTAATGTAGTTGCATTTATACTTTCTTCGCTTTTCCTGGTATCCTATATTTTATTCCATTACTTATCTCCCGAAACCAGGTATGGTGATATTAACGGGGACGGTAAATTGTCTGCATCAGAGCTGGCAGCAGCGGGTAGCATGCGGACAATTTATTTTTGCATCCTTATTCCGCATATTATACTTGCAGCAGGTGTTTTACCGTTAATTTTACTGAGCTTTTATCGCGGCCTGCAAATGCAGGTAGAAAAGCACAAAAAACTGGTAAGATGGGCATTCCCGATATGGTTATATGTAACAGTTACCGGTGTAATTGTTTATTTAATGATATCGCCTTATTACCACTTCTAATTAATAAATAACTAAATTTGTACCATGGCAAATGGCTTAAAATTATTATTGATACTTTTTGTTTGCAGTTTACTTGCAGGCACTTTTGTACAACCCGCAAAAGCGCAATGCGCTATGTGTACCACCGCTGTTGAAACCAATGCGCAAAATGGTAATACCACCACCAATGGCCTAAACAATGGCATTATGTATTTATTAGCGGCACCATACATTGCAGTTGCAGCTATAGGATACATCTGGTACAAGAGGTACCGCCGGAAAAATATTACATTGGTGATGCGCGAAGAAAGACTGCATTTAAATTAATTATCAATGCCCGCTGTAGGCTATAACTGCTAAATCATGTCTGAAACATCAAAAGCCTGGGCCATGCTGCATGCCAAATGCCCGCGTTGCAGGCGCGGGGATATGTTTGAGGGCCACATGTACAGTTTAACACGTAATAAGATAAAACTTAATTGCCCGCACTGTAACCTGCATTTTGAAATTGAGCCGGGTTATTTTTATGCCGCTATGTATGTAAGCTACGCGCTTAATGTAATGGAAGGCGGTGGGCTGGTGGCCGCTACTTACCTGCTAACCCATAACACCACATCGCCGTGGTTATATTGTATTGTGCTAATTGGGGGCTGTTTTCTACTTTCGCCTATAACATTCAGGTATTCGCGTGTGTTCCTTTTATACTGGCTATCGCCAAAAATACATTACCAGCCTTATTTAGATACCGATGATACACCAGCAAACTCTTGATTTTTTAAGTGATTTGGTTGAGAACAATAATCGCGAATGGTTTTTAGCCAATAAGCAGCGCTATGACATTGCCCGCGAAAATGTGGTTGGATTTGTAGGCGAGCTTATCAAATTTATGCATAAGGTTGACCCGGATGTTTCGGAGGAGCTTGACCCCAAAAAATGTGTAATGCGCATTTATCGCGACATTCGGTTCAGCAAAAATAAAACACCCTATAAAAATAACTTTGGCATAAGCATTCCTACCCTGGGTTCAAAACTTGGTGGCGTTGAATACTACATACATCTACAACCCGGTAAATCATTTGTGGCAGGTGGCTATTGGATGCCCGATGCGCCGCACTTAAAGGCGATAAGACAGGAAATTGATTATAATGCAGCCGAGCTGAAAGCGATTATTGATGACCCCGGCTTTGTTAAATTATTCGGTGATTTTAGGAGCCAGGACCAATTAAAAACGGTTCCGCGCGAGTACAGCGCCGATAATGAGAATATTGAATTATTGAAACTTAAAAGCTTTATAGTTTCGCATCAGATAAAGGATAAAGATTTGCTTAAAAGCAACTGTGCCGAAAATATGGCGCAGGTATGCAGCAAAATATATCCGCTTAATGTTTTTTTAAAGAATGCCCTTGTTTAACCTGTAAACTTCCCTTTTATGAAAATAAAATATTTATTAGCTGCTGTTCTTTTAAGTTTTGTACTACACTCGTGCGTGGTAATGTCGCCTAAAAAATATAAGGCATTGGTTGCCGAGCGCGATTCATTATCTAACCGCAGTACAACACTTGAAGCAGAACAAGCCAAGCTACAGGCGGATACCGCGCGTTTGCATCATGATATAGCCGTACTTAATCACCAGGCGGCAGATCTTAACAAACGCATAGCGGGACTTAACGGTAACTTGTCTGATCTGCAAAAAAAATATGAAGGTTTAAATACAAATTATAACGCTACTAATTCAAAGGTGAGCGCGCTGTCGTCTGATTTACAAAAACGTGAAGCCCGTTTAAAAGAGGTGGAAGATATTTTACGTAAACGTGATGAGGCCAGCACTGCCCTGAAAAATAAATTACAACAGGCGTTGCTGGGATTTCAACAAAATGGTTTAACGGTTGATATTAGAAACGGCAAGGTATATGTTTCATTAGCTGATAAATTGCTTTTCCCATCGGGCAGTATTGTTATTGATCAGAATGGTAAAGCCGCGTTAAAGCAATTTGCCATTGTATTGAATAAGGAAACAGATATTAATATCGCCGTTGAGGGCCACACGGATGATAAAAAGATTATTAACCTGGGCCAGATTAAAGACAACTGGGACCTGAGCGTGCTGCGCGCTACATCAGTAACCCGCTATTTAACTGAGGTTGAAAAAGTTGATCCGCATCGTTTAACAGCTACCGGTAAAAGCGAATACCAACCAGTTGACCCGGCAAACAACAATGAAGCCCGCGCAAAAAACAGGCGCATTGAAATTGTGCTTACACCCAAGCTGGATGAGTTATATAATTTAATAACCAAGTAGTTACTATCTGACGTGTTATTGCGAGGCGCGTAAAGGCAAGAGAGAAGCAGTGAAGCAATCTCGTTGGGATGCTTGTTAAGCAAGGCAACGAGATTGCTTCGTCGTTTCTCGGGGCAATGACAAATTTGACTTAATCCTTATAGCAATGACACGCGTTTTTTAAAACGGGCTATCATAATCACTAAACAAAGGCAATACCTCATCCTTTGGAGAAATCAGGATGTCGTTTTCTGCAATGCCCCAGTTAATGTTTAACGTTGGGTCATTCCATAACACACCAGTTTCGCATTCTTTGCTATAATAAGCATTTACTTTATAAGCGAAAATAGTATTGTCTGCTAACGTGGCAAAACCGTGTAAAAACCCTTCGGGGATAAAAAACTGAAGCTGGTTATCGCTGGTTAATTCTATTGTTTCATATTTGCCATAAGTTGGTGAACCTTTACGGGCATCCACTGCTACATCTAAAACCCGCCCCTGAATTACACGCACCAGTTTAGCCTGTGCATGTGGTGCAAATTGGGCATGTAAGCCCCTTATGGCGCCTTTATGAGAAAATGACTGGTTGTCCTGTACAAAATCAATAGCAATCCCCGCGTCTAAAAATTTGGCTTTACTGTAGCTTTCAAAAAAATAACCCCGGCCGTCATTAAAAACTTTGGGTTCAACAATTAGCAGGCCTTTTATGCTTGTTTCAGTAATTTTCATTTAGTCGATGGTTTGCATTAGGGTGTTAAACATTACAAACATGTTTTCAAAACGTTGTTGATGTGCCATTTGCAGGCGTTGCTGGTGGGTATTATTAAACTCATTATAATTTTCAAGGTTGGCTGCATGATATTGTATGCAATAAGTAACGCCCTCGTTAGGCGAATCCATTACTTTTAAGATGCGATAAGAATCAAAATATCCGGTAGCCATTACCGCTGGGATATGTACCGTTTGCATCCAGTTAAGCCATTCTTTATAAATGCCCTCGTCCACAATAATGGTTTCATTATAGATGATCATGCGGCAAAAATACAATATAGTTATTAGTGTTGAGTGTTAAGTTTAGCGTTTTTTGGAGTTCAGACCATCACCAGGCCTTTAAGTAGAACCATCTGCTTTATCACCGCGGAGTAAGCGGAAACGTTTGCGGCTTTCATTAATAAGCAAGCTTCCGGGGTAATCGGTTATGATTTTTTGGTAATAGCTTTTAGCCTGTTCTTTATCGTTCAGGTTGTTTTCGTAAATATCGCCCAGCATAAAAACGGCATCATCGGCCCACAAATCAGTGGGATGATCAGCTACAATCTTTTTTAAAAGCGGTATGGCATCGGCATAGTTTTTTTGCTGAATTAAAATGCGCGCTTTTGACATGGAAATATCATCGCTAAGGGCATTGTTGGGGAACTTTTTGTCGATGCTATCTAAGGTTAACACGGCTTTATCGGTTTGCTCTGCAAAAATAAGCTGATCGGCACGGGCATATACTTTTAAGGCATTGCCGGCACTGTCGGCAGCTAAGTTATCAGTAATCAGTAACGACAGGTTTAATGCGTCGTTAGCTATTAGCTGGCTGGTGGCGGCTTTTAAAACATCCAACTGGCCTTTGGCCCAAACAAAATCGCCGATGTAGTAAGCCAGCCTGGCATTTTTTAACTTGGCATCCTGCCCGGTATTGGTATTAGGGAAATCTTTTTCAACCTGGCTGTATAATAAGGTTGCTTCCCAGGGTTGCCCATTTATTAAATAAACATCGCCCAAATCAAGTTTGCACGAAGCCAGCATATTGGCGTTGATATTCGGAATGGCCGTGGCCTCTTCCAATACCTTTTGAGCTTCGGGTAGTTTATGAAGTTTAAAGGCCTCTAAATTGGCCAGCTTTTGCATGGCAAATAAGGTGCCGGTGTTTTTGCCAAATTCGGCAAGCAGATCCAGGTAATCTTTTTCCAGGCTTACCAGGTCGCTTTGTGTGTATTTGCCAGAGGTTATCCTTAAATTTTTGGTGTTGATCAGCTCGATCTTAGCGGGGACATAATATTGCTGGGCTTTGCCCTTGCTGATTAAATATTCATAACCGCGTATGGCTTCGTCATAGGCTTTGTTATAGATTAGTGTACCACATAATTCAAAAATGGTTGAGCCATCATCATTGCTTCGCCTGCTTAAGGCTAATGCTTGGTTAAGTGCCTGGCCAAAATCTTTTTGCTGTAGATATTGCCATATCAACAGATTGACAAATATGGTTTGCTGCGGATATTTTTGTATGCGTTTAAGCAAGGCGGTTTTAAGCATGTCATAATCCGGCTCGCCTTCAAACAGGGTTCCCATTGTATTTTCGGCCTGGCTTAACAACTCGGAGTTGGTAGGTAACAGGTCTAAATATTGTTCGGTTAAATTAACTTTATCCCGTTTATACCGGTAAAGGGTGATCAGTTCAAAAGAGAACAGAGCATCATTATGTAAAACCTTACGGCCTTGCTGAAATATTTTTATAGCATATTCCGCATTATTGGCCTGGTAAACCAGGTTGGCTAAAAAGTTGATCTCATTTTGATCAGGCGGCAGGGTTTTGAGCAATTCGTCATATAAAGCATTGGTTTTATCTACCTCGCCCTGTTGTGCGTATATGGTGCCCAGAGTAATTAAATATTTATAATTTTTAGGGTATTTGCGCATTAATTTTTTAGCGGCGCTTTCGGCCTCATCAAATTTTTTGGCGTTTAAAAGCACATTAACATATGGGGTAAAATAGGCCTCATTGTCTTGCTTATATAGCTTTTGGTATATCTCCAGCGCCTTGTCAGATTCGCCGTTGGCGGCAAATTGTTTTGCTAATTGCAATTCATTACCTTGCGCAAAAAGACCGGTACTGCAAACCAGCGTGAGAAGTAAATAGCCTAACAATCGCTTCATTGGTTAAAAATAATCAATTAAAATCATACCCGGTATTGGCGTAAATTTATATAACGCTATAATCGGGTAAAATTGTAGTGACATTTTAAATAGCTTATGTAATTTGTATAATTTAACCTGATTAAAAACATGGAGTTGTTATAAACGATGTTGAGGAGTTTTAAATTTTTGCTAATTGCTGTTACCGCCCTTATTTTACATGCTTGTAAAGGTGATAAAGCAGTGGAAATACCTGTGAATGACTTTTTTAAGATACCTGAAAAAAGCGGGTTTAAAATATCGCCCGACGGGAAATATGTGTCTTTTATAAAGCCGGATAAAGACAAACAAAATCTATATATAGAGTCGTTAGACGATTTGATGAACAATAGCGGGACCGAACGTTTGGCTGCAACGTTCAGCAATTATTCGGGTAGGGATTATACGTGGACCTATGATAACCAAATAGTTTTTAGCCAAAGCGATAATATTACAGATCAGAATAAAATAGTAGTGGTTGACGTGGCTACTTTAAAATTGCGCAACATGATCTCGGAGAAAAAAGAAGTGCGGATACGGATACTAAACCGTAACCGGCACCAGCCGGATGTGATCACTATTGAGATGAATAAGCGCGATTCATCAACCTTTGATATTTACCGGTTAAATGTTAAAACCGGCGAGTTAAAGCCCTACCTGGTAAACCCCGGTAATGTGATTGAATGGTATACAGACGGGGATGGTAAAATACGCCTGGCAAAAGCATCAGACGGGGTGGATGAAACTATATTGTACCGCCCGAATGAGAACGCGCCGTTTAAGCCTATCATTAAAAATAACTTTAAAAACTCGGTTACGCCTATCGCTTTTACCAGTATAAAAAATTATTTCTACGCGCTATCAAATGTTAAGCGGGATAAAACCGCCCTGGTTATGATCAACGCGGAAGACGGAAAAGAGGAAAAGGTAATTTTTGCAAGCGACAATGCAGACATACTGCATGTTGAATATTCAAGAAATAAGCATCGCCTTGATTTTGCATCGTGGCAGGAGGCTAAGCCGCATATGTATTTTTTAAATGGCGATGCCGAACATATTTATAAAAATCTGCGCAATCATACGGAGCTTATTGGTAATGAGATCAACATAACCGCGTCAGACAGTGCCGAAAACAAGTTTATTGTAAATACTTATACTGACCGTAACCCCGGCTCGGTTTATTTGTATGAAAGCAAAAGTGATAAATTAAGCCCACTGGGTGATAACTCTACCATTCAGCCCGAACAGCTTTGCGCCATGAAGCCTATTAGCTATAAGGCAAGCGATGGCAGGCCCATAAACGGTTACTTAACTTTGCCACAGGGCGACAGTACTAATTTGCCGGTTGTGGTTATCCCGCATGATGGGCCGTTTGGAACATCTAACCGCGACTCGTGGGGATATAATCCTGAAGTGCAGTTTTTGGCAAATCGCGGCTACGCGGTTTTGCAGGTTAACTACCGTGGTTCGACAGGGTATGGAAAAGATTTTTACAGCGCCGGTTTTAAGGAGATGGGTGGTAAAATACAGCAGGATATTGCCGATGGTGTAAATTGG
>DASWOZ010000013.1:0-2143 GCA_036398535.1 Mucilaginibacter sp.
CTGGCAGTTAGTCATTAACACAGGCACAACTATTGTTACCTTTTTAATGGTGTTTTTGATACAAAAATCGCAAAATAAAGATTCAAAAGCCGTACATTTAAAGCTGAATGAGTTGCTGGCATCGCATCAGGGCGCAAGTAACCGGATGGTGAGTTTAGAAGACCTGACTGAAATAGAGTTAGATCAGTTACATAAATTTTACGTACAGCTATCAGACCTGGCCGAAGAGGAAGATGATATTACCCGCACTCATTCTATTGATGCTGCACGGGACAATCATACCCAAAAGTTAAGTTCATTCAGATCAAAACCACATTACATTAATGCCCGAAGTGAAAGAGATAAAAGTAAGCAAAGTAAATGACCCGGCCGACCTGGAAAAGGTGTTTGCTATACGCCGCCAGGTATTTGTTGTTGAACAAAATTGCCCGCCCGAACTGGAGTGGGAGTTTGAAGATGAATCTACCCATTTTTTAGCTACCGTAAACGGTGAGCCGGCAGGTGCCTCCCGCTGGCGTAAAACAGATAAAGGTTATAAGCTGGAACGGTTTGCTGTATTAGAACAATTTAGAGGTGGTGTAGGTAAAGAATTGGTACAGGCGGTATTAAATGATCTGCCTGCTGATGCTGATTATGTTTATATGCATGCCCAGCTACCTGCTGTAACCCTATATGAAAAATTTGGCTTTGAAAAAACCGGGCCCGAATTTGAAGAAGCCGGGATAAGGCATTATAAAATGGTGAGGAAGTAACCGTAAATTTGTCATTGCGGGCGATAGCGTGTAATCTCGTAGTTTGCTGTTTAAACGCATTCCGAAATTATTCAAATATCTTCCCCGAATAATCCATCGCCTCTTTTAATTTATCCATATTAAGCCCCGTAAGCTCATTTTGCGAGTGAAGATAACTTATCAGGTTTTCGGTAGCGATGTTGCCTGTAAGGTCATCTGCAGCCATTGGGCATCCCCCATAGCCTTTTAATGCCGAGTCAAATCTTTTACAACCGCTTAAATACGCAGCTTCCGCTTTTTTGTACCAGGTATCAGGTGTGCTATGCAGATGGATGCCAAATTCGGTGTTAGGAAATTGCTGGCATAAAGATGGATACAAATTTTTTATCTGTTCTGCTGTAGCTACACCAATGGTGTCGGCTAACGCGATAATTTGAATGCCTTCATTAACTAATTTATTGGTCCATTGCTGTACAATTTCCACGTTCCAGTCGTCACCATATGGATTGCCAAATCCCATCGAAAGATAAATTAATAATTCCTTTTGGTTGTTGGCACATAATTCTTTCATTCTTTTCACCGTATCAAAAGCGCCGTCAATCGTCGAATTGGTATTACGCAATTGGAAAGTTTCAGAAATAGAAAAGGGATACCCCAGGTAAGTTATCTCCGGATGCTGTACAGCATCCCCGGCCCCGCGATAATTAGCTACAATGGCCAATAGTTTGGATTGGGTATTGCTTAGGTCAAGCTTACTTAACACATCTGCTGTATCCCGCATTTGCGGAATGGCTTTGGCCGAAACAAAGCTGCCAAAATCTATCGTATCAAAGCCAACTTGTAAAAGCAGGTTGATATAAGCGGCTTTAATGTGGGTTGGCACAAATTCATGCAGCCCCTGCATGGCATCGCGGGGGCATTCGGTTAGTTTAATTTTAGCATGCATGTTGTTTAAAACTTTGAACTATACATTGCCGACTTTTGTTCAATTCCCTGGTAAAGATCGTCAACAAGTGTATGCAGGTATTTTTCAAAAGATGAGATCAGCTTCTGCGCGCTTTTTGCAACTCTTTTTGATTCGGTGTTGGTTGCCTTCGTATAAATATCAAATAAGTTTTCTCTTTTACTGTATGTTCCAGCAGGAAGAAAGAAAACAACATTAGTAACAATATAACGGTAACCCCCGGGTTTAATATCCAATATAATGGCAAATTGGGCAGTATATGGGTCAATAATGTCATTGTCATCACCCACATAAACCGGGTTAATGTTCAAATCCTGTGAAGTAGTAAAGATCAATTTTCCTTCCTCTTGATCTCCATAGGTTTGGGTAAAGTTTTTTGCTGCCATAAATTGAATGGCCCGGTTAAAAATTAAATCAACTGGTAAGGTATCTGCTTTAACGGTCTGTT
>DASWOZ010000014.1:0-3995 GCA_036398535.1 Mucilaginibacter sp.
ATGAAGCGTTGGCTTTCCAGTTGGAAGAATTTAGACTGCGTGCCGCTTTGCAGCGGATAGAAAAGCAAAGCATCATCCTAAAAACCATTGAACGCCCAACTCCTTTTGCCTTCCCCATTATGGTGGACAGTCTGGGCCGTGAAAAACTAACTACCGAAACGATGGAAGAGCGCATAGCCAAAATGGCCCGGCGCTATGGCGCCGAAGGTGTGACTGCCAGTGAAAATAAAAAGCCACGTAAGGTGGGAGTTGTGCGGAAGAAGGGGTTTTAAATTACCACGAAGCAATAACATAATGAGAAAATGGATGATGTAGTTTACCTCCTTGCTAACTCCGCAGGTGGCATATACTCTAATCGTCTTTTAAAATATTCATCCCAGCTATGCTGTTGCTGCTTGTTAAGCATGTGCGAGGTATCATCATCGTAATCAAGTGAAAGCTGCTTATATTTTTCATGCACGCGGTCAAACAGATTGGCGGCCTCATATTGGTAATTGGCATCAAAGCGGGTCTTGCTTACGGTTCGTATCAGCTCCTGCTGCTCCATATAGGCTAATATATAATGCCCTTGCTCATGGTTTAGAACCTGTTCCAGCATGGTAGATGACAGCACTTTCCTTTTATTGATCCATGATTTGTTTTTATCAAACACCAACTTAATATTACAGTTTAAACGGTAAATACCTTTTTGACTGGTAGCATGGTAATTAAAATCAATAAAGCAGTTGGTATAGGCAACAATATCTCCGCTACTGATGTTGGGCATCCCTTTAAACTCTTCGGCACTTAACTGATGATAGGGTAGTGATTGAGCCGAACCCGGCCGGCCAAACAAGAACAATACAGCAATAGCACCTATCGCTCCTACACTATAACCCATACAATTAATTTAAACTATTTACTTTTTGACTTTGTCAGCATGCAAAAGGTTTAAACTCATCATTTCTTTCATGGTTTGCTGCATGGCATCGGTCGAGCCATCCAGGAATATAACGTTGCCCTGCGAGTTTTCTGCAAAGTGTTTGATGGATTCTGTCCACATGGTAAATAAAATTACCGAAGTGTCCATGTGGGCGCGTTCCATTTCTTCGGCAGCAGCACTCATACCTTTGGCTACTTCCTGGCGGAACAATGCCACCCCCTGCCCACGCAGTTGTGAAGCCTGGCGCTCGGCCTCAGCAGAGATCTTTATCGCGTTACCTTCGGCTTCAGCAGCCTTGGTTTTAGTGATCAATAGCGCTTGCCCTTCATTTTCGGCAGCAGCCTTTAAATTATTTGACGCCACTACCTGGCTCATGGATTTCATGATCACTTCATCAAACGTTATATCATTCAATTGCAGATCCTGCAGGTGATAACCCCAGGTTTCTAATATCTGGTCCAGTTGCTCCTTTACATGTTCTACAATATCACGCCTTAATATCAACACCTCCGACTGGCGCTTGGTAGCTACAAAAGCACGGATAGAACCTTCTACCGTGCGGATCAGCGCCTGCATCAGGTTACGGTCGTCAACAAATTTAAAGGCTACATTTTTAATAGTTTCTTCCTGCTGGTCCAAAACCGAATATAGCAGCATGGCTTTAAAGTAAACGTTAGCCTGATCAAACGTAACCGCCTGGAACTCCAGCTCTACCGATCGGTTCTGTATAGAAATATAAGAGTAAATATTTTCAATGAATGGGATCTTAAAGTTAAGGCCGGGTAATAATATGCGGCGATACTTGCCAAATACAGTAACTACTGCAATGGTGCCTTGTTTTACAGACACAAATGAAGAAAATAAAATGATCAATAAAAGGAAGACAAATATTAATGATACGATCTGCGTGGTCATGATGATGAATTATTTAATTAAATATAGATATATTAAATTGTTGGTGTGCTATTTGTTTTTATAATGTAACATAACCCATTTAAATTATATGAACTTAAAACGCACTTTTGGAGCCATACTAACTATATTGGGCATTATTGGATTAATTTATACCGGTATCGGTATTATCAACCACAGTTCTGGTGCTACTACTTTAGTGGTTGTAGGTATAATAGCGTTATTATTTTTCTTTACCGGTATCAGCCTGGTGCGCAATACTAAAGATGAAGCTTAGATTTAGAGATTAGTTACCGGCCATGGGCTATTCTATTGTGAAGAAAGCCGGGTAGAAAAAATATATTCCCACAAAAAAAGCCCTCTCTTTTTCGGAAAGGACTTTTTTAATACTATATTATTTACAATTAGTTTTTATCGGTGGTGTTATCTGTAAAGCCCAGTTCCTCTTTAAACGCGCTTAACACCCTGCCTCCTTTATAAAAATAACGGCTGTAATAAGCATCATCAAGGCTGCTGATGGCAACACCTTTTGATGAGGCATGGGCAAAACGGTTATTACCCAAATAAATACCGATGTGCGATATGCTGCGGCTATGTATTTTAAAGAAAACCAAGTCGCCTTCTTTTAAATCATCTTTACCAACAGGGCTAACCATGCTAAAAATATCGCGCGAATTGCGCTTAATATCTAAATTAAATACCTGGCTATATAACTGGTGGGTGAAACCTGAACAGTCAATCCCTTTTTTTGAACCACCGCCAAAACGGTAAGGAGTGCCTATCCAATCATAAACAAAATGAAAAAGTTTCATATTTGAGGTTGCAGATAATGCAACACCCATAATTTGTGATAAATAATCTTTTGCTAAACTCTCTTGTTCGTCAGGCGCTTTATCAACTGGTGGTTGATTTGGAATGGTTTTTGTTTGTGCCTGCGAGGCTAAAACGCTGAAAAATAAGGCAATGGCCAGGAGTAATTTCTTCATTAATTATATTTTTTGTTGTGGGTGAATCAACAAATTGTTCATTAAATTGGACAATGTTCTGGTTGTTGACCACAAAACTATCCAAATTTTTCAATATTGCAAATTAATGGGGCTATTTTTTTCAAATTTATAAATTATATAAATTGAAATAAATCTTCTAACAAAGTTGTTGCAGTTTCGATATTTTGCAGGATATAATTAGATTTGCGTCTTATCTGCAAAAACTGATTGTTTAACAAATGAGTTCAATCGAAATAAATAAAGACACCTACCTGATGTGGTACGAGTCCATGCTTTTAATGCGCAAGTTTGAAGAAAAAGCAGGACAATTATATGGACAACAAAAAATACGTGGCTTTTGCCACCTATATATTGGCCAGGAAGCGGTATTAGCCGGCGCAATGTCTGTGCTTAAACCCGAGGATAGTATGATCACCGCTTATCGCGATCACGCACATGCTTTAGCAAAAGGCGTATCACCCAACGCGATCATGGCCGAGCTGTATGGCAAGGCCACCGGATGTTCAAAAGGAAAAGGCGGTTCCATGCACATGTTCTCTAAAGAACAGCACTTTTATGGTGGGCATGGTATTGTTGGCGGCCAGATACCTTTGGGTGCGGGCATTGCCTTTGCCGAAAAGTTTAAAGGCACTAAATTTATAAACGTAGCCTACATGGGCGACGGCGCCGTACGCCAGGGCGCGCTTAATGAAACCTTTAACATGGCTGCCTTATGGAAGTTGCCGGTAATATTTGTGTGCGAAAATAACGGTTATGCCATGGGTACCTCTGTTGAGCGTACAACTATCCAAACTGATATTTACAAATTAGGTTTACCTTATGGTATCCCTTCATCGGCAGTGGATGGTATGGACCCGGTTGCGGTACATAACGCAATGGATGAGGCTGCACAACGCGCACGCAATGGTGAGGGCCCAACCTTTTTAGAAATGCGCACCTACCGTTATAAAGGTCACTCCATGTCCGATCCGCAAAAATATCGCACAAAAGAAGAACTGGAAAGCTATAAAGCAAAAGACCCGATTGACGCGATAAGGCACGCTATTGAAAAAGCAAGCTACGCTGACGAGAAATGGTTTGAGGATATAGATGCTAAAATTAAAGCTGAAGTTGACGAGGCGGTAAAATTTGCCGAAGAATCCCCATGGCCGGAA
>DASWOZ010000015.1:0-14842 GCA_036398535.1 Mucilaginibacter sp.
CGTCGCAAAGATTATTGGATGGGCTGCACGCTAATTCTTTATATGAGTTAAAAAGTAAATCCGCATAAGTTTATCAATCCGTTGTCTTCATTATCTCTTCATCTTTGGTTTATAATTGGTTAGTAAATGCCCCTGCCCATCAGGGGCTTTACTTGTTTCTTCATTAAGAAGCTGTTAAAATCATTCAACAACGTCAATTGCGAGCAATAAATAAAGTGTCATTGCTGTAAAGGCTTAATAATTGTAAAGGTTTATTAATTCGGTAACAGAATTTTAATCATACCAATCCATCCATCTCAATCCCCCGCCATAGTTTTATTTTAGTCATGACCTATCCCCGCCATGTCATTGCGAAACAAGGGCAATGCGGGGGAGCCCGTGTGGTTGAAGCAATCTCCTCGCTGACAGATAGCGGGCCAGCCTGTCGGGGATGAGATTGCCACGCTACGCTCGCAATGACATAGTTTTTATTTTAATCATGCCCATTCATTCATCCCAATCTCCCGCCATGTCATTGCGAAACAAGGGCAATGCGCGGAGCTTGTGCGGTTGAAGCAATCCCCTCGCTGATAGATAGCGGGCCAACCTGCCGAAGACGAGATTGCCACGCTATCGCTCGCAATGACATAGTTTTTATTTTAATTATACCGATCCTCCATTCCAATATCACCCACCATGTCATTGCGAAACATGGGCAATGCGGGGGATATGTGCGGTTGAAGCAATCTCGTCGCTGATAGATAGTGTGGCAATCTCTTCACTTGCACCTCAATTAGATTTTTTTATGTAGCCGCATACTACAGGTATAGTCGTCCGAAGTTGTAAACTTCGGGCAGCGGGTGGGGCTTTACTTTATCTTATTTCGTATCATCATTAGTAATGTTACGCAGGTTCTTTTTAATGTCTTTGTTTAACTTACCAAACTTGTAATTTATATTGACTATAAAATAACGGTAATGGGTTTGGATCGTATTATATTGCGAAAAATCAGCAGTACGGGTATAGCCCCTTAATGTGGTGTATTGACTATAGGGATTAACCGCCACAATAGCAAGCGTTACCCTTTTGTTAAAAAGCATTTTGCTGCCTGTAAAGTAGGAGGTAAGCTGACTTGGGTCCTTGCCCTGCAAGGTGACATTACCACTATGATAGTTAGCTGTAAAGCTCAACCTATAATCATTGTTGAACTTATAGCTCATGCTGGTATTGGCATTCCCCGCATAGCCATTATTAGTATAAAGCTGCCTGTTAAAGGTTCCTTTTAACCATACTTGTGTAATGCGGCCATTGGCACTGAATGATAGTTTTTTGGTGATGGGATAGCTAATACCCAGGTTTAAACCCAGGTTACGGTTAGTGCCTAAGTTTTGATAGGTAGTGGTGGTTATGGTATCGGCGTTATTTACGGTTAAATACGTTACATTTTGTATGGCATTATTTGAAAACGCGTAGTTAAGGTTTACAATAACAGATCCTTTTGCATAATGGCTATAAGTCAAATCGAACGTGTTATTTAATTCTGGATTCAAATTAGGGTTACCCGTACTTACGAAGGCTGGATTTTCCCGGTTTATAAACGGGTTTAGCTGCGCGATACCGGGTCGCTGAATGCGCTGTGTATAGCCAAAACTCAAGCTGCCGCCGCCAATGTTTCGTTGGATAGCTACAGAAGGTGTAAGGTTATTATAATCCCGGTTTAAAGGTGTGCCGGTAAACATGGCATCTATCTGCGTATGCTCCAAACGCAGGCCGCCTTTCAATGTCCATTTAGCTAATTTTAACTGGTACGAGTTATAAATACTGTACACGTTTTGTCTGTAATTAAATTCGCCGGTTTGGTCGCTGTTCATTAGGTAATTGTTCGTCGTCGAGTCGAGGTCATCTCTTGAATAAGTACTGAAATTTTGCCTAAGTATGGCTTTAGTGCCTAATTCAATATTGAGTTTTTTGAAGGGGTACACAAAATCAACCTGTAAAGTATTCACCTTACTGCCCGATTTATCACGCTGTATAAAATTGGGTTGTTGCAGTTGGCCGTAGTTAACCCGGTTAATAATATTGTCGACGCTATATTGCTCATGAGGCGCGAAACTGTATTGGTACGAAAAGGTTAGCAATTCATTTTTATGTTTTTTAAAACCAAGTTCGTAGTTGATAGTGGCATCAATTGGTCCGTTATTGGAGTTTCCGGTATTCAATAGTTGATAGCCTTGTGTCAGGTTGCCAAGGCTATTAATTTGCCGTGAGGTTTGGTTATTACCACGATCAAAATTAGCGTGCGAATATTGCAGCGATGCAGTGATCAGATTCAGACTATCAATTTCATAGCTTAAATCGGCATTGGTAAAATTGGTATGCCCTGAAAAAGCCTCAATAGAATGCTGGTTAATTATTTGATTAGGTGAGTATTGAGTACGTGAATCAACCGATAGCGCATTTGATGCCAATTGATAATTGGTGCCCCCATAAGCCGACATACCGAATTTACCCTCTTTCACTGTTAAATTAGCATTATAGCCCGGCCCAAATATGGTTTGATACTTGGCACTTATACTTCCATTATAACCCTGGTCGGTATTGCGTTTGGTAATGATGTTGATGATACCTGCCAAACCTTCGGCATCATATTTTGATGGGGGAGTGGTGATCACTTCTATCTTTTCAATGTTAGATGCAGGCATGGCTTTCAACACATCTGCCGGGTTACGTGCCATCAACGCCGATTCCCTGCCATTGATCAGTATTTTATAGCGACTACTGCCGCGAAGCTGGATATTATCTAATCCGTCAACCGATAACATCGGTACCTTACCGATCATATCCAAAGCGGTAATAATGCGGTTATCCGGGTCGGCCTGTACATCGTAAACCAGCCTGTCAGCTTCCTGTTTAATAACGGGCTTTTGTGCGCTGATGGCCACTTCTTTCAATACTTTTAAGGATTCGGCTAATGCTAATTTACCTATGTTAATGACCCCGATGGTGTCTTTTAAAGTTATCGTTTTACCTGTATAGCCAATAAAAGCCAGTACCAGGTTATAGGGTTTACCTGCCGGTGCTGTTAATTCAAAACCGCCGTCTTCCTTAGCTAAGGTGCTTTTTACCGGGGTATGAGTTTTGGTATCCCACAAAGCAACTGTAACATACCCTAAAGGTGTTTTGGCTACCGAATCAATAATTACGCCCCTTACTTTTAAAGTGTTTGGCGCCTGGGCAAATGAATACATAAAAATGCTTAAAGCAAGCGGAGTGAGTAGTAATTTTAGCATCAGTAATTAATAAGGACGCAATATAACTAAATACTTAGTTATATAATTAAAAATTTAGTTATATATAAATATATATGACACATGACACGTTTCGTGTTACATTTGTAGATGATTGCAAGCATTTGTAATAAGGGTTGAGGCTATATTTTGAAAAAGGCGATGCCTCAAAACTACAGGCGCAGCATGTAAGTAAATAAGATTGGTGTTACCCGTTTGCATGCAGCTAAGGCTGTTGGAAATATGAATGTCCCCGGTTATAGCTTACATCAGCTTAGCGAAGAACTTAAAGGTTTTTGGGCTGTTAAGATTGATTAAAATTATTGGATTATTTTTCAGTTTATTGCTGAAGATGCACGAAGTTGATTACCCCGATTGCCATTAGATAAAATGGAGGATATTATTATGCATATGTTTGACCCAGCCCATCCGGGCGAATTGATACGCGAAACATTAGACGGAATAAAAGAAGAAACAGGTAGCAACTGATAGTTGCGCAGGTTGCTACTGGCTTAGGCACAACCCGTAAAACTTTGTCGGCTATTACTTAATGGTAAACAAGGCATCAGTACTGAAATGGCCTTGCGTTTAGGGAAGGGCTTTAATACAACGCCCGGGTTTTGGTTGCATGCCCAGGGAAATTATGACTTAGCGCAAGCCCGCAAAAAAGTTGATATTAAGCACGTTGAAGTTTTTTGGCATCCACAGGTAGCTTCATAAATTAAGGCAAATCAAAAATTGACTTATCAATTATACAGTAAATCCCATATTTTCATTTAATTCTTATTCTTTTGCATAAAAAATAGATTATGTCATTAACCATTGGCCAGGCGGCACCACAATTTAAATTAGTATCATCTGCATTAAAAGAAGTTTCGTTAGCTGATTTTAAGGGCAAGAAAGTAGTATTGCATTTTTTTCCGTTTGCGTTTACAGGTACTTGTACTACACAGCTATGTACCATGCGCGACAACTTTGGCTATTATGACGGCTTAAATGCTACCATATTAGGTATATCTGTCGATTCGCCGTTTACCTTAGCTAAATTTAAAGAAGAGAATAACTACCAGTTTGATCTGTTGTCTGACTTTAACAAGGAAGTTTCAACCGCTTACGGTGCCCTGTATGAGCATTTTGTATTAGGATTGAACGGCGTTTCAAAACGCGCGGCCTTTGTAATTGACGAAGAGCAGAAAATTATATACGCCGAGGTGCTGGAAACAGCAAGCGATCTGCCTGATTTTAATGCAATTGCCGAAAAGGTGAAGTAATTTCAAATTTTTTACGGCAGATTAAAAAGAAATCCTATTTTTGCAGTCCGTTAAAAAATGCACTTGTAGCTCAATTGGATAGAGCATCTCACTACGGATGAGAAGGTTTGGGGTTCGAATCCCTACAAGTGCACAAAATAGAGTTGAGCCTTTCTGTGTTGTACCGAAAGGCTTTTAATTTGAAAACTGCATGCTAAACTTAGTGTTATTTGGCCCTCCCGGAGCAGGAAAAGGTACTCAATCACAAAATCTTATTGAAAAATATGGTTTAATCCATTTGTCAACCGGTGATCTTTTACGTAATGAAATATCACAAGGCACAGAACTTGGTTTAGAAGCCAAAAAGCTAATGGACGAGGGTACATTGGTGCCTGATACGGTGGTAATAGGCATGATAAGCAATAAACTGGATGCTAATAAAGATGCCGAAGGCTTTATTTTTGATGGCTTTCCGCGTACGGTAGCACAGGCACAGGCTTTGGATGAATTGCTTAAAACCAAAAATTCAGCCATCTCTGTAATGATCGCTTTAGAGGTAAATGATGACGAATTAGAACATCGTTTATTGTTAAGGGGGAAAGAATCAGGCCGTTCTGATGATGCTAACCCCGAAATTATCCGTAAGCGTATTATTGAATACAATAACAAAACAGCGCCTGTTGCAGGTTTCTATAAAGCTCAAAATAAATTTAAAAGCATAAACGGTATCGGATCAATTGATGAAATTTTCGATTCCATTAATGCGGTTATAAATTCATTATAATATCGAATTTCGAAATTTCGATTTCGGATTTAATAATTATCATTAATTCGATTTGAAATAAATTCGAAATCGAACATCCGAAATCCGAAATAAAATGTCCCAAGGTTCAAATTTTGTTGATTATGTAAAGATTTGCTGCCGTTCCGGTCATGGTGGGGCAGGGTCTTCTCATTTACATCGCGATAAATTTACCGCCACCGGTGGTCCTGATGGCGGCGATGGCGGGCGTGGCGGGCATGTTATTGTAAAAGGTAACGCCCAACTGTGGACCTTACTGCACCTTAAATTTCGTAAACACGTAATTGCCGGCGACGGTGATTCGGGCGGTAGCTCATTAAGTACCGGAAAAACAGGCAGGGACGAGGTATTGGAAGTGCCTTTAGGAACCATTGCCAAAGACGCGGAAACGGGCGAGATACTATTTGAGATCAACCATGACGGCGAAACCAAAATACTGACCTCCGGCGGCAGGGGCGGCTTAGGTAACTGGCACTTTAAAACGGCTACCAAACAAACCCCGCGTTTTGCACAGCCCGGCGAAGATGGCCAGGAAGTATGGAACGTATTGGAATTAAAGCTGCTTGCTGATGTTGGCTTGGTAGGTTTCCCTAATGCCGGTAAGTCAACCTTGTTATCGGTAGTTTCGGCAGCTAAGCCGGAGATTGCCGATTACGCTTTTACTACGCTTGTACCTAATTTGGGTATTGTAGCTTACCGTAATAACCGGTCGTTTGTGATGGCGGATATTCCGGGGATTATTGAAGGCGCCTCACAAGGCAAGGGATTAGGTATCCGCTTTTTAAGGCATATTGAACGTAACTCGGTTTTGCTGTTTATGGTGCCTGCGGATACGGCACGCAGTATAAAAGAAGAATACGAAATATTGTTGAATGAGCTAAATGAGTACAACCCCGAACTGATGCATAAGCCACGGGTATTGGCTATTACCAAATCTGATATGCTGGATGAGGAGCTGATGGCCGAAATGAAGAAAGAGCTACCGGCAAATATCCCGTCGGTATTTATTTCATCAGTAGCTCAAAAAAACATCAGCGAGTTGAAAGACCTGTTGTGGACAGAGATCAATAAACAATAACTTACCGGGCAGTATACAACACGTAGCTTTTACTAAGCTGCGTGGCTGTAAAATCTTTATATCCGGGGAAATATTTAAACATTATTGAAGCTTTACGGCCTGTATATTCGGCAGGTAATAAGAAATATATTGGCCCTGCGTGGCCCTTATATGGCACCATATCACTTACCGTATCTTCTTCGTAGGGGTCAATGGTGATGATACGGTTGTGCTGAATCTCTAAACCAATATCCGCGCTTATAAATACAAATATGGCATTGGTGTTTTGCTGGTCAAGTGACAAGATATAATTAAGGGAGGGCTGATCAATAAACTGTTGCGATATACCCGAAGGCCCGTGGGCGTATAAAGCGTTGCCATGACGTGTTGCACGGGTAAATAAATAGCTCTTGTAGCCTATCCCCAAACATAGTATAATAAAAGCGATTTGTCCGTAGCGTTTAGCGCGTTCTGTAAGATAAATTACGCCCGGGGCGATGAGTAACCCTATTAACCTGAAGTGTCTTCCCTCGTAAGAAATAGCGGCCTGCCGGAGGAACGAGTAGCCAAAAAACAAAACAGAAATGCAGTAAAAAGAAACCACAAACAACCGGTAATTTTTATAAGGAATATAACGGTATATCAATGCAATGATGGCTAAGCTTATCATAGCCAGTAATAGTAACACCAGAGCTGTTTGGGCAGGTGTAAATATTGGTGCATCGTAATGATAGATCAACCCATCTAACAGGTCATCAACAGAAAACCCCGATAATAATGGCGAAGCCAACGGGAAACCCAATGCTTCCCAGCTTAGTTTAAAGCCATCGGAAGAAGATGCGGGATTTTCGCCTTTTGAAAGATAGCCAACATAAATTGTTGCTATAGCTAATATAGCCGGTATCCCTAACCAAAAGCCTTTTTTTATCCACCCCAATAGTGTGTTTTGGTTTGCTGATAATCGTATCCACAAACATAGCAGGCCCGATACGTAAATCCACATAAAGGATGATTTGCAAACAAAGCCTATCCAGCCGGATAATAATATGAAGGCTACCAACTTAAGATCAGGTTTGGTTAAGGCGACACAGCCGTATAAAAACCAGCCTTCAAATGCAAAAAGCAATATTTCGCCCCCTGTATAAAAAGCGTAGGGTACCCAAAAGGCTTGCTGTAAAACAATAAACACCAAACTAATTGCCGAAACGAGATTGGTAAAGCCCAGTTTTTTGAAAAAACTATAAAACCCGGCTAAGCCAATTAAGTTGCCAAGCGTAATGGTTATAGCAATTGCCCAGGCAGAGTTAAGACCAAAAAGCGATTTAAATAAATAAGGCGCAAGGTATTGCCCCGGCGACCACCATGATAAAAAGGAAGCCGCGTTTTTTGAAATATCTGCCGGGTCGGGGCCAATAAGCATATTAAACCCGCCGCCCATTTGCATGCTGCGCATTACCTGGAAACCCCAGCTTGGGTCGGGGAAAATAGCGGTTGGTATAATAAGTATTGCAATACCCATTAAGATAACGAGTGCGGCAAGTGCAAGTAATATAAGTTTATAAGTATTTGAGGGTTTAATTGGCATTTTATTCGGTAATGTTTCGCTCTCTGATCTTTACTGCCGGGTTACCCTGGTAAACAGCATAAGCCTCCAGGCTGCTTGTTGCCACAGAGCCGCTGGTGAGCACCGCGTGCGAAGCTACAGTAATTCCCTGGTTCACTATCGCGCCTGCACCAATCCAAACACCATCTTCTAAAACGATGTTTCCGGTTATCAGATCAAAAGATGTTTTTTTATAGTTATGGCTACCGGTTAATAAAATGGCGCCTTGCGAAAGGCATACATTTGAGCCAATAGTTATCATTACTAAGTTATCTATCCACACATTTTCGCCTATCCAAACTTCATTGCCAATAGTTAGTAACCATGGATATTTAATGTTGACGCAAGGCTTAATTTCAACTTCTTTACCAATTTTTGCCCCAAATAATCTGAGTAAAAAGTTCTTTAACGCATAAAAAGGGAACAGGCCTGATTTGAAAACAAACGAATTGACATAATACCACAAAACCCTTTTTATAGCGTTCCCACCGGGATGATAAGGTGAATTGTTATATAAAAACAGGTCGGTTTTTTTATTCTGGCCCTTCATCTTTTTGCTGTTTAAGCATTTCATCAATTTTTATATCTACAATCAGCCGGAACCAAAACCCTTGTAAAAAATGAAATATAATACCCGTGCGGCCATCTAATATACCTAACTGAAAAAAAATACGGTAAAAAAAATAAAGCATTGGCCTTGCATAGCGGGGTAATTGCCACCATAACCGTTTAAACCAGGCGTTGCGTTCATATGGCGACCCCAAAAAGCGCGGCTTAATGGTTTGTGATCTTATCATTTGAATCCGTTCCACTTCTTCCTGTGCAACCAAATCGCTGTACTGGTTATGCTTATCTATCCAAAAATGAATATTATTTTCTTTCAGGTTTTCTTCCAGTATAATTCCATTTTTCCATACGGTTGTTTTACCTGTAACAATAAAACGGTGGTCCATATTCTCATTCAGATCTGAATAGCCTACGCTATACCTAAACATTTTGAGCATATAAAGGGGGTAATATCCACCATGTTTTATCCATTTACCTTTAAAAAAGTTTTTACGATTAAAGTAAATGCCGTTTATATCGCGGTTGTCTTCTTCACGAAATGTTAAAAGGTATTGTTTTAACTCATTGGTTACCACCTGGTCGGCATCCAGGCATATTACCCATGGCGTTTGGATGTTGAATTTTTTGAGTGCATAGTCCCATTGCCGTGGATGATTTTCAAATGGGTTATATAAAAAAGTGGCGCCAAAACTTTTACCAATTTCAACTGTGGTGTCTGTACTTCCCGAGTCTAAAATAAAAATCGATGCGTCAAGGTCAGCAATAGATTGTAATAACCTGGGCAGATGTATTGCTTCGTTATAGGTTAATATGATAAACGAGAACGGCTTGGTCAATTCAATTTAGCTTTAATGATTATTGACATCCAAAAATAAGGGATACGGCCGCAACCTTTAAAGGTAATTGAAGTAAAGCCGGCATTGGTTAACAAACGGCTTAAGGTTGTAACCCCGGGTTATATGGCTACTATGATAACCGTAGTCTTTGTAATCAGTCATAGTTAATAATTTGATTGTATAGCGTTAAATATTGTTGAACCAAATTATTGGGGGCAAAATCTTTATAAATAATTGCAGGTGCCTGTTTTTTTATACGTTCCAAATCATTTTTATAATTAACGGCAATGTTATTAATAGCCGTGCTAACCGATTCCGGGTTTGTTTCACATAGCCAGCCTAAGTTGTTTTTTACAGTATAATTTGCCAAACCCACATTTTGACCGATCAATACCGCGGTACCTGTACTTAAACTTTCAATAATAGTATTACCAAAGTTTTCGTCGTGAGATGGCAATATAAACAGGTCATGCGCATTAAACAGGTCAAATTTATTTTCGGTACGGAAACCTGCCCAGTTTATATGTTTATCAATATGGTTGTCTGCAGCAAGTTTTTTTAAATACTTAATATATGCCTCGTCACCGCTACCAGCGATGGTAAGACAATAGGGGACAGATACCATTGGTAATGCGTTAAGCAAAATATCCAGCCCTTTTTTTTCATCAATCCGCGAAAAGAAAAGCAATTTAAAATCAGGTGCAAATTGTTTCTCTTTTTGATAGCCTGCATTAACCGGTAATTTAACCAAATTAGGTATAATAGCCATACCTTTAGGTTGGATGATGTTCAATAGTGCCTTTTTTTCCTGCTCAGAAGTAACATGAAAATAGCATTTGTTTAGCAAGCGCCTGCCTAAAAATTTGTGAAAACTCCCTTTTATTTTTTGATTACTATTTGCAAAAGAGTAAGCACTTAATGTCCCCCTTGGGGATAGTACAACGGGTATTTTACGTGTTAAGGCCACCAGGCATGATAATATCGAAACCAGGTTCCACCAGGCATGTACATGTACCAGATCATAATTTTCCACCTCTTTCCATAGTTTTATTAGGAGCGATGGTGAGAAATGGCTATGATCTTTAGTGATTCGGGTAAAATATATTACGGTAACACCGTCCAGGTTTACAGGCTGATTTATTACAACCGGTAATTCATCAGTTCCGTTAGCGGTAGTCGTAAAAACGGTTATGGCTGCACCGGTTATAGCCAATTGCTCGCATAACATAGAAACCGACATAGTTGGGCCACCATAAATATATGCCGGTTTATAAGAGGCGTTTATATGCAGAATCTTCAAATTCGCCTGAGTATGTTGGCAGCCAGAAATATTCTGAACAGGATAAGCATAGTTATATAACTCCAGAAGACAGCGTTAACTAAGAATTCAAGACTAAGTCCACGCCAAAGCATCTGGAACAGCCCCGAATAGATAAGTGCAGTACCCAAAATATAGCCTCCAAACAGTTTTTCGGCCTTAAGTGAAATTAGCTGGGCAATCGCGCCATATGCAAATAAAAATAAGAATATTCCAATTGGCCCGCCTGACAGATAAGCATCCACCACAAATGCTGGTTTAGCAGAAACATTGGATCCGCGACTAACGACCCCTGCATTATACACGCGTTCCATTATCATTGCTTCGGTATTAGGCTTTGATGGCCAGAATATACGTGGAACTAAAGCGATTAAAGATTGGCCAAGCAGTTTTGTTCCGTAATAATCGATGTTAGCAGGAGTTGACCAAACAAAGGTGGTAAACATATCTATTTCACTTAAGCGAAAGGTGTAGAAGCTCCAATTGCTTTCATCATTATTATTATTATTAATTACCGCATTAATTGCGAGTTGAGATGCTTCATCATTGTTTGTAACACCCGTCCATGAATTTTGACGGAAAACTCTGTTATAAATAGGGAGCAAAATAAACAGGCTGATCAAAAGCGGAACAAATGTTAATAATATAATTTTTTTGTAAGTAGGATACAAAAAAATCCCTAATACTAAAACACTTATAATAATTGGTTCTTTAAAACCAGAAATAAGCGCTTCATAAAAATTGGAAAAATATAAAATTATACATACAATGGTATTGACTGTTTTTCGGAGCGGTATAGCAAATGCCAATGCTAACGTGCCTGCAATAAAGCTTAGCGAGTTTAGGTGATAAGAAAACTGCGCTAAGCCCGGGATCTTTAAAAAAACAGTAGATACTGTAAGCGTTATTAAGGCAAAAACAAGTAGTAGGTTTGCCAGTTTCTTTTTTTCAATATAGTATTTCTGTTCAACAGGGTAGCGCATAAAAGCTAAGATCCCTGAAGCTAATGCTGCATGAGCCAGGCAATAATAACGCTGACATTGTGCAGTTAATAAAAGTTTGTCATTATTTATTAAAAAAAAGTTACTTGTCTTTGTAAAATATTGATAACCCAATACATCCAACATATAAAAAATGGAGGTTGTACACATAAAGCCTGCGGAAATGATTTGTGTTAAAAATATTGGCCGCATTAACTGTTCAGATATACTCCTATCTTCAGGTAAGGGCCTTACTTTGCCGGTTAAGGTCATGTAGAAAATAAAAAGTGAACCTAACCAGGCAATTAAATAGGATACTATAGGCGATGATATAAATGCCAAAGAAAGTAACCAGGGTATGTAAAGAATTATATATACACCAACTGGCTTATCTCGCATCTGCCAATTTATTTTCTATCGCTTTTGCAATATTTAAAAAATTCCACGGCTTAATAATAGAGCCGGAAGCATTTCCATAATCAGTTAACAAATTCTTGCTTTTGGTAAGTTTTGTTAAACAAGACATCAGGTCATCTAATGAGCCGCTTTTAAATATAGCACCATTTTCTTCCTCCCGGACTAAATCAATTGCACACCCGCATTTATCAGATACTAATATTGCTTTTTTGCATGCCATTGCTTCATTAACACTTAACCCCCAGGATTCGCTTTTAGATGGCAGACAAAATAAATCTGATGCCTGGTACAAAACCGGCATATAGTTTTGATTTTTAAAGTCTAAAAAGTGAATTTTATCAGTTTTATTACTTTCAGCGACTTGTTCTTTTAATAACGGCTCATCAATACCATTACCTGTTAAAAGCAAGTGAACATTGGGTGTGTTTAACTTTATAAATGCTGTTAATAGTAATTTAATATTTTTAACGGGTTCAAATTTTCCGGCAAATAAAATTAATATATCTTCTTCGTTTATTTTTAGCGATGCGCGTAATTGAGCAGCTTCGGCAGAACGCTCCATTTTAAACCGATCATTATCGACAGCATGCGGTGCAAAACTTAGCTGCTTATCTTTTAGACCATATTTTCTATAGTAATCTTTATTATTGCTACCAACATAAAAAGCATGGTCAATATGATTATAAACCCATCGTAAAAAAATAGATTTAATAATATCTCTTATTTTACTGGTTTTGTTTAAAAGTGTTGAATCCCCTCTAAAATATACAGGAATTTTGTTTTTAAAATAATGTAAAGCCCGTAAATGGCTATGATATGCCCACCCAATGATTAATACAGCATCAGGTTGCCAGTTGTTTACCTGGGCAATTAATCCCGGATTAATTATGCCTTTAAAATGATGAGAACCCGGATTGACCGATGTATTATTTACCCATTCATACGGATAACCACCTAACAACGGTGTATCCCAGGTTATTTTTCTATTAAAACCAGGGTCATAACTATTTGTAGCTGTTTGTCCCCATGTATAAAAAACTTTAAGGTTTATTACATTGCGTTTATGAAGTAATTTAAATATCGGGGCGTAGTATTGTATGGGATGAGTAGTAATAATGGCAAGTTTTGTCATTTGGTTGTTAAGTTACCAATTGATAAAAATGGCTTTTCCAGTAAATAATAACTTAATTTTGCAATAGGGTATAGGACTATTGTACTAATACATGTTGTTATAACCGGTGCTATTATACCCTTTGACAGTGGCATAAATTGCATGAGATAACTTGCAATTATTGGAAATATCAGTGCATGAAACAGATAAAAACTATAGGATATGCGTCCCATAGTTTTAAATAGCCGGTTGCCTAAAATAAGATTAAGCCATTTAACAGAGGTTATAGATAAATATAAAACGCCGGCAAAACCTCCTCCCATGAGGGTGAATCCCAAAAGCTTAAACATATTATAATAGTATGACAAAGCCAGAACTTGTTTAGATATCAGAATCCTACCCGCATAAATAAGAAAGACGAATGATATTAACCATATTACCCTATACTTTAGAAAAATATTTTTTATAAGTGCTCTTGCAGCCAGGATGCCGCAGCCGAATTCTACAGAACGAAATAATATTGTATTGGTTAACGGGTCGACCTGGCTTATTAGGCTAAAAATACAAATAAGCGCTATTATAATAATTGTGCCGAAGATAATGGAAAAGGTATTTTTAAAACCAAATTTATTTTGATAGATCAGTAATAAAGGAATAATAAAATAAAATTGCCATTCGACACTTAAAGTCCAGAAATGTGAGGCTGTATAATATTGCTCCCCAATATAATTGAGATAAAAAACACTATGAAGAAAGTTATTTATGCTGTTTACTTTATAATGATAAATATATTTTTCAACTACTGTGTAGACAATTGTTGAAGCATAAAATGCAGGAGAAAGCCTTACCCATCGTTTTACTAAAAATCTGTAAAAGTCGTGATAAGAAAAATTTCTTTTAGCAGCATAAAAATAATACATACAAAAGCCGCTAATCACAAAAAATAAATCAACACCGTTACCCCCTATTGCCAAAAAGTTAGTAAGATCTATGCGGTTTATATACCATCTATGATTGCCATACCATGTTCACGTGTGTATCCATAAAACACCCAGGGCTGCCAAAAATCTCAACCCGTCAAGCGTTTGTATTCTTTGTTTCAAAGTGGTTTATAGCCTCAATAAATAGTTCAGTTTGTTTGCCGGTAAGTGTTTTTGCGCTATAGTTTTCAAATTTAGTGGTAAGGGTGGCAAATTTATATACATTATTCCCCCAATCTAATAAAACCTGATATAATGTGTCGGCCAGGTATGTGGCATTCTCGTTGAAAGTTAATACTATTGCATTATCGGTACACTCATTTAATGTAGCTACAGCGCTGCTGTTTTTATTAAAAATAGCAAGTAATGGCTTATGTATCTGCATGTAAGGATAGATCTTTGACGCCGTATATTTGGGATCTTCAGACCCGGGGATAAATAACGCATCAGCCTGCTGTAAGGTTAATATAGTATGATAGTAACTGATTCTGTCCGTAATTTCAATTACATTGTCATTAACACCGTATTGTATTGCTAAAGGCAATATAGTGGTTGTCCCGGTTCCGGAAGGTGCGTAACTTGTGCCTATAAAATAAAATTTTAATTTGTTGAACACTTCAGGTTTACTTAGCAATCCTTTTTTTAATGCTTTAAA
>DASWOZ010000016.1:0-4747 GCA_036398535.1 Mucilaginibacter sp.
CCGTTCATTGTAAACAACAGAATTTACGATGGATAGCCATATTTGCCTTCCGTCTTTACAGGTGGCATATACCTGTGAGGCGTAGGATTTTTTAGTTTTTATAAGCTCATTATATTCATCAATGCTATTAAACTCCCCGGCATCGCCTTTCATCACATCACGAAGGCGTTTGTTTTCAACATCCTTATTATCAAAGCCGGTTATATATTTAAACGCGTCGTTTATCCATACAATTTTATCATCGGCATTGCTTATGGTTACACCATTGATCATTTTACTGGCTACAAGCGATAGTTGCTCCAAATCAGCTAATATTTTTTTCTGATAGGTAATATCGCGCCCACTGGCATACCATTTACCGGCTTTATGTATAGCACACCATCCTATCCACCTAACCTCATTATCCAGGGTTACTGTTTGGGTTTCTATTTCAAATGGTTGTTCATTAGCAACAGCTTTTTCAATAAGCGGTACATATTGCTCCCGGTTTTTATCAACCACAAATTCCCATAACGATTTACCCATCACCTGCTCGGGCTCATAACCTAAAATATTGATTACAGCATTATTTATCAGTTCGATGCTTGAGTCGTCACTGGCTATGATTTGAATTTCGGACGAACTATTGAATAAATTATAAAATTCCTTATGTTTTTTTAGGGATGCTTCAAGCTCTTGCTTTTGTTTTTTTAATATAAGATGCGACATCACCTCGCTGGCAAGCGTACGTAAGGCATCGCGCTGTTCAAGCGAGAGCTTGCGCGGGATAGTATCAATAACACATAATGAGCCTAACTTATGCCCTTCGGGGTCAATTAATGGCGCCCCGGCGTAAAATCTAATATGGGCCTCGCCCCTTACAAAAATATTATCTTTAAAGGCTTCATCCTCACTGGCATTATTAATTTCCATGATGTCATCATGGAGTATGGTATGATTACAAAAAGCGTCTATCCGTGGTATTTCACAGATCTCTATACCAACCTTTGATTTAAACCACTGCCTCTCACTATCAATCAAGGTGATAAGCGCAATAGGCGCCTGGCATATATAGGATGCCAGGCGGGTAATAGCATCATACTCTTTTTCAGGTAATGTGTCTAAAACATTATATGCGCTAAGCGCCTTTAGCCGCTTAGCTTCTCCTTCAAAAGATCGCTGCTTTTTAATCATTAATTAATCAATCCCTTTCTCCTCGTATAACGGGAATTGCTCTGTTAGCTTATGTACCTTCTTACGTATCTTTTTGATAGAAAGTTCATTTTCAGGATCATTGATAACCGCATCAATCAATTCAACAATAGTTTCCATTTGTTTCTCTTTCATACCGCGTGTAGTTACAGCAGCAGTACCGATACGAATGCCCGAAGTAACAAACGGCGATTTATCATCATAAGGTACCATATTTTTGTTAATGGTAATATCTGCTGTAACCAGCGCGTTTTCGGCAGCTTTGCCGGTAATATTTTTGTTGCGCAGATCAATCAGTACCAAATGATTATCGGTACCGCCCGAAACTATTTCATAACCACGGTCTGTAAATGCCTTAGCTATTGCCGCGCCATTCTTTTTCACCTGTAGTATATATTTCATGTATGAATCGCTCAGGGCTTCGCCAAAAGCAATAGCTTTAGCCGCTATAATATGCTCTAACGGCCCACCCTGCGTACCCGGAAAAACAGCCAGATCCAGCAAAGCCGACATCATTCTCACTTCGCCCTTAGGTGTTTTTAAACCCCATGGATTTTCAAAGTCTTTACCCAACATAATCATGCCACCACGTGGGCCACGTAATGTTTTATGAGTAGTAGTAGTTACTATGTGGCAATGCGGCAGCGGGTCTTTTAATAATCCTCTGGCAATCAAGCCGGCAGGGTGTGAAATATCTGCCAATACCAAAGCTCCAATTTTATCGGCTACTGCGCGTATAAATTCATAATCCCAATCGCGCGAATAAGCAGAAGCGCCGCAGATGATCATTTTTGGCTTTTCGGCCAGTGCTACTTTTTCAAGTTGCTCATAATCAACCAAACCGGTATCTTTTTTAACCCCGTAAAAATGCGGCTCATATAATTTACCCGAAAAGTTTACAGCAGAGCCATGTGTTAAGTGACCCCCATGAGAAAGATCAAATCCTAATATTTTATCGCCGGGATTAAGGCATGCCAGCATTACTGCCGCATTAGCCTGCGCGCCAGAGTGGGGCTGCACATTTACCCATTCGGCATTAAACAGCTCTTTAGCACGTTCAATAGCAATAGTTTCAATTTCGTCAACAATTTGGCAGCCGCCATAATAACGTTTACCAGGCAAGCCTTCGGCATATTTGTTGGTTGCAACCGAGCCTGCAGCTTCCATAACCTGCCTGCTAACAAAGTTTTCTGACGCAATTAACTCCAGGCCTTCTTCCTGGCGCTGTTGTTCTTCATCTAATAGCTTAAATATTAATTTGTCTCTTTTCATGTGATAATTAAAAACGAGGCTAAGTTAATAAAGATTAGAGATTAGTTAATTAGAGATTGGAGATTAGTTTGATTTTTAATTGGTTATTACAGCGCAGTGAAACATTTATAGTTAGTCCGGATTTATAATCCCGGACTAACTAACTATTAAAATGGCCTGAAATTTGGCCTGCTTATTAATGGTGAAAATGACCACGGGACGGAGCTTAAAATAATAAGTAACGCAACAGTATACCAAATGGCCATAGTTTTAAATTTTTCTTTAGCAGATGGTTTTCTTTTTGCCTTGGCCGACCCTATGGTAATAATTATTATGGCTGTTAACATCATGATGATGTGCTCCATCCCGAAAAATCTGATTGCCCTTTCATGAAGAGCCTCATTAAAGTGGGATAAAAAATAATTAACAATTGGGCTGATAAAATATAACCATACTCCGAATAGGAGTTGAATGTGGGCAATTGTTGCAGTTATAGATCTTACCGTATTATCAAATTTTGAATAATTTCTATTAAATAACCAGCCGCTGTAAGCACGGTATAGGGCAAAAACCAGGCTTGCAAGTACAAACCAGCGAACAAGTGAATGAGCAGCTAATAAAAATGGATACATATTTTGGAAGTTAAGATGAATAATACCTGCAAGCATAGACGAATCAGAATAAAAAATATTTCTGAACTAATTGAAAAATCTTTATTCTTATTTCACTTCATTCTTCATTGAGATCCAAAAGTTATTATAGCCCAAACCTATCTGTATATCAATCAGCTCTTGTTGCAGCATCTCTAACACGGCTAAAAAGTTATATACAAAATGTACTTTGTTTTCGGAGTTTTTTGCGATAGCTTTAAAATCAAGCATATTATTGATCTTTAATAATTGATCAATAGCTTCTTTTTGCTTTTCAATAGTATAAGGATATTGTACTACGGTATGTTTAACCTCCTCCACACGGGTATTATAGCGTTTAATCATGCGCTCATATACCATCATCAGCTTATACAGGCTTAGTTCTGTCAGTTCTTCACCCGGCAAGGCAACCTTTTCGGTCTGTTCCAAATCATAAGCGATATTGCCGCGCTTTTCCTGTTTAAAACGTTCGTCCTCAAAAGGGTGCAGTTCCTCACATATCTCTTTAAATTTTTTGTATTCTATCAGTTTCCGTATCAGTTCCTCTTTATGGTCAACCTCACTTTCGCCATCTTCGGTATCATAACGCGGCAGCAGCATTTTTGCTTTAATGCGCATTAAGGTTGCGGCCACAAAAATAAATTCGCTGGCAAGCTCAATATTTAAGCTTACCATTTGATGTATGTAGTTTAAAAAATCGTCGGTAATACGGGCAATAGGAATATCATGTATCTCCAGTTCATCTCTTTCAATAAAAAAGAGCAACAGATCAAAAGGCCCCTCAAACTGCGGCAGCTTTATTTCAAAACTTTCTTCGTCCATAGCAAATCCAAAAGTAGCCTTATTGATTTTAATTAAAAAATTATCATATGAAACAATAAATACACGCGAATTGTCCTAAATTTACAAACTAATTTTGCTTACTCAATAAGTAGGTAAGTACACTAAAGACTATTAATGCAAGTACAGGCCGGCGATTTATTAAAAACAATAAACTATCCATCTGATTTAAAGCTCCTTAAAGAGGATGAGCTTGAACAGGTTTGCCAGGAATTACGCCAGTATATTATTGACATTGTATCTGTAAATGGTGGTCACTTTGCAGCCAGTCTGGGTGTTGTTGAGTTAACCGTGGCCTTACAATATGTATTAAATACGCCTTATGACCAGTTAGTTTGGGATGTTGGCCACCAGGCTTACGGCCATAAAATATTAACCGGCCGCCGTGATGCGTTTCATACCAACCGGGTTTATAATGGCCTTAGCGGTTTCCCGAAACGCTCAGAAAGCGAGTACGATACCTTTGGCGTTGGCCATTCATCTACTTCCATATCGGTTGCGTTGGGTATGGCTGTAGCCTCACAATATAAAGGCGAAACTGACAGGCAGCATGTGGCCGTAATTGGCGATGGCGCCATGACCGCCGGTATTGCATTTGAAGCATTGAACCACGCCGGTATTGAAAATACCAACCTGCTGGTGATCTTAAATGACAATAACATGTCTATAGACCCAAACGTTGGGGCGTTGAAAGAATATTTAACCGATATTACTACTTCAAAGCCTTATAACCGTTTCAGGGATGATATTGCAGGCGTGCTGACTAAGCTATCGGCCATTGGACCTGATGCTTACAGGCTGGCGCAAAAAATTGA
>DASWOZ010000017.1:0-10078 GCA_036398535.1 Mucilaginibacter sp.
CTACTTTTGTCCAAAATCCGGACAGGGCTGTGCTGGAAATACCAACCGGCGACGAGTTAAAGAGCTATTGGATACTGGTAAATGAACGCCTTAAAACTGAGTTTTTAACTGTTGGTAACGATGGCTGGCTTACCAGGCATACCCTTGTAACTGACGAGGATTTTGCGAAAGACCCGGGCCGGAATAAATTGAATGTATTACTGAACAGGACAAATCATCTGGCCTTTCATTTAGGGCAGTTAAGGTTATTAGTTTAAAATTAAAAGGCCCCCAGGGCAAATAGAATATAGAATAAAAACATGTTAAATAGAGTAGTTGTAACCGGCATTGGCGCATTAACGCCACTGGGAAATGATGTTAAAAGTTTTTGGCAAAATATTGTAAATGGTAAAAGCGGCGCTGCTGCTATTACACGATTTGATGCCTCACTATTTCGTACGCATTTTGCCTGCGAATTAAAAAATTATGATGTTACTTCGTATCTGGACAGAGCCGAAATTAAAAGAACAGATTCATTTACCCAATATGCCCTGATCGCTTCTGATGAAGCGATTAAAGATTCGGGATTTGATTTTGCAACAATGGATCCGTTTGATGTGGGCGTTATCTGGGGTACCGGTCAGGGAGGCATGGAAACTTTTGAAGAGCAGGTTTCGGAATATGTTGAGGGTAATCGCGTACCCCGGTTCAGCCCGTTCTTTGTACCTAAACTGCTTTCCAATATGGCTGCAGGAATGATCTCTATCCGTCATGGATATATGGGTATTAATTATACCACGGTTTCTGCCTGTGCTACAAGCAATACTGCCATTATGGATGCTTTTAATTATATCAGGCTGGGCAAAGCTAAGATCATCATTACAGGCGGTTCTGAGTCGCCGGTAACCCAGGCATCTTTTGGCGGTTTTAATGCTATCAAAGCCATGTCATCCCGCAACGGTGACCCACAGCATGCTTCGCGTCCGTTTGACGTTGACCGCGACGGATTTGTGATGGGCGAAGGCGCAGGCGCGTTGATATTGGAAGATTACGAGCATGCTAAAGCACGCGGCGCGCATATTTACGCGGAAGTAACCGGCGCAGCCATGACCGCAGACGCTTATCATATGACGGCCACTCATCCCGAAGGTGTGGGAGCTGCACGCGCTATGCAAATGGCGCTTAAAGAAGCAGGCGTATCTATTTTTGATGTGGATTATTTGAATATGCATGCCACTTCTACCCCTGTAGGTGATCTTTCTGAAATTAAAGCGTTACTATCCTTAGTACAGGATAAGGACAATCAGATCCAGATCAGCTCGACCAAATCAATGACCGGGCATCTGTTAGGTGCCGCGGGTGCTATTGAAGCCATTACTTGTTTATTGTCAATCCGCGATCAGGTTATTCCGCCGACTATTAATACCACTAACTTAGATCCGGCTATTCCCGCTAACTTAAACATTGTTTTAGGCGAGGCCATTGATCACCCGGTTAATGTTACCATGAGCAATACATTTGGGTTTGGTGGCCATAACGGGATAGTGGTATTTGGTAAAATGAACTAATTATTATTCAGTGAGCGCGAAGAATCTTATAAAATTGATAAAGAGAAGAATTGACAACTTTTAAAAAGTTGTCAATTCTAACACTGGCCAAACTGCACCAAGAATTAACTTAAATAGTGGATAACCCCTCCATGTCACTGCGAACCAGGGCCGTGCCATGGAATTGAGTGATGAAGCAATCTCGTCGCATGGTTAAAAAAAGCGATGAGATTGCTTCGTCGCCCCCAACGCCAAGCCAGCGCTTGTTCCTCAATGACATGATGGATAGAAGCAGCTTGGTTAGCGTATCAGATTTTTTACTATCGCTCAGAATGACAGGTATTTTACTTAATACTTGGTTATAAAGTGCTTTCCATTGTTAGTCTGCTCATCAATAAATGTTCAGAAGAATGCGCTTGCGGTTGCCGGCTTTGGCCGGGTGACAAATATAAGCCGGCCGCCGCCGGCCAAATAAACATGAACGTTATTCTTCCGTTAATATTGAGTTTATACTGCATTTACAGTATTATTATGATACCTTTACCAGCTACGCATGGAAGAAAGAAAATATTTAATGACCTGGAAAAGATACCTTCCCGTCATCCGTTTACACCTGAAGAAAAGTCTTACCGCCGAACAAAGTTTTAAACTGAATATTCAGGACTTTGAATCAGCGGGCGACAGGGGTAAATCGGGCTATACTTTTAGCATTACGATGGAGAATGGCAAGGTAACCAATAACATCAGCGGATCGGCAGTAGCGCGTGACCTTTATGAGGCCCTAAAATCTGACGAAACGATAAAAGCCATGTTACAGGATAAAAGTATCAAGATAAGTGTTGGCAAATCCTTTTTGCTAAGTATCAAAACAACCCATATATCGGCTTATAAGCCGGCAGAATAGCCGCGCTTGTTGTTTTGTAGAAATTATTGCATTTTTACCTGCATAGTGAATACAAAATTGATTTAACTATCACCAATGAGTACATTAACACCATTTCACGTAGCCGTGCCGGTTTACGACCTGGAAGAAGCACGCAATTTTTACCGCGAAGTATTGGGCTGCAGCGAAGGCAGAACAAGCGACCTGTGGACCGACTTTAACCTGTTTGGCCACCAGTTTGTTATCCACCTGAAACCCCGCCCGGCAGATGAAGCCAAGCATCATTTTAACCCGGTAGACGGCCACGATGTACCTGTACCCCATTATGGTGTAGTGTTAGAATGGAACCACTGGCATGAATTTGAGTTACGTTTAAGAAGCCATAACATTAAATTTATTATTGAACCGGGCATCCGTTTTGCGGGTAAAACCGGCGAACAAGCTACTATGTTTTTCCTTGATCCGTCTGGTAACGCTTTAGAGTTTAAGGCTTTTAAGGATATGGGGCAGTTGTTTGCAGTGTGATTTTTTTAGATTCAAGAAACAAGAGTTAAGATTCAAGACAATAACGAAACGACTTACGAAGTTTAAAAAACTTTAAGTCTTGTTCAGTGTATTAATTAAGTGGTGCGCTAATAACACCGACCACGAGCCAAATTGCATTTTATGTGATTCTCTTTTCTTATGCGTTAAGCTGAAAGCTAAACCTATTTTAGGACGAAGTTGTAAACTTCGACCAGTATACTACCGTAAGTCTGGTCTGATTAATTACCCCTGTTTATTCCTGTAAATGATCAACACATAAAACGGAATGCCTGCCATGAGTAATAAAAACCCAAGATAGATAGCTTCTTTACCGGTGCCTGCAATGGCCCATAGGGTATAGCTGAAAGATAGTATGAACAGTATCACCGCTCCCACCCAGCCTGTGGCTTGCAGGCTAACCTTTTCTATCCGGGTAATGATATAAGCAGCGGTTGAAAACAAATATGGAATAAGCACAGATAATAAGGATAGGGCTAACAAAAACCGGAACTGCTCTACCAGTCCTTTGGTATAATTCATACCAATAAAAATGGACACCATTATACCACTCACCACAATACCTACAAAAGGCACGCCTGCCTTATTTTTTTTGGTAAATATTTTAGGGAACAGCTTATCCATAGCAATAGCAAACGGAACCTGCCCCTGTATCAGCGTCCAGCCATTAAGCGAGCCAAAAGCGGCTATAGCTACCCCGGCGCTTACCCAGTAACGGGCATGAGCGCCCCACATAATTACGGCAGCATCAGCAAATGGCGTAACAGAGTGCTGCAATTGCTTTGACGGAATAATACCCATTACACTGATTGTTCCCAAAATATAAACCAGTGTAGCGATCAGCAAACCCAGCATGGTAGCCCGGGGGATGGTCTTTTCGGGATTAACCACGCTACCTGCCGGTATAGTGGCACATTCAATACCCACAAAGGCAAAAAACGTAAAACTTGCTACCGAAGTAATTGCCGAAAGAGTTGATGTGCCGCTGTTGTTAAACGGCATAAAGTTTTCAGGGCGTATAAAAAACACCCCGCCAATAGCCACCAGCACCAGGGGCACCAGCTTTAAAATAGTAGTTAGTAACTGAACCTTACCAGATGCCGTAATACCACGGGTATTGATCCATGCCAGGAACCAGATAGCACTTAAAGCCGTTGCAATTGCTGTTAGGCTGCTACCTGCCAATACCGGGAAAAACGTACTTAAAGCACTTACAAATGATATAGCAATGGCCGCGTTTGAGCAGGCTATGGCAATATAATACCCCCATGCCACCAAAAACCCGGCAAAGTTACCCAATGAGTGATGGGTATAAGCATATGGCCCGCCTGTGGCATTGGGCAGTAATTTACTAAGGTTGGCAAAAACCCTGGCCAGTAAAAATGCGCCAATGGCCGAAAATACCCACCCCAATAGGCTTATGCTGCCATAGGCAGCCAACGCAGCCGGCATTAAAAACACCCCGGCCCCTATCATATTGCCTACTACTAATGAGGTGCTTGTCCATAAGCCTAATTTGTTTTTTCCGGATGCGGGCATTTTATATAATTTAAAGACTTACGAAGTTTTTGAAACTTTAAGTCTGGTTAGTTCGAACCTCATCACTACGCTTCCCAGTACTGGAAATCCTTGCCCGGAAAAATTGATTTTGGTATCATACCATTTACACCGAAGGTTTTATCAACCACTTGTGTCACTTCAAAATCAACACCTGTGCTGCATACGGATAATGCCTCGTTAAAGGTAAACTTCAGGTTATTCATAATTAAGGCTGTTGCTTCGCGCGCGGCATTTTGCATGGCTTTATTCAGATCCGGATCCAGGCCAATAGCAATTAAATGCGTAGGTGATTCGGCATATACCGATTTGATATGCATATCCTTACGAACAATAAATTTGGCAGTAAGGGTTAAAGATGCTTCAATAGCTACCCCGCTTATCTCCCCTGCGCCCTGCGCGGCATGGCAATCACCTGTTGTAAATAAAGCGCCTTTTACAGATACGGGCAGGTAAAGCGTAGTACCTTTCACCAAATGCTTAAGGTCAAGATTACCACCATAAAATCCGGGAGGAATGGAGCTAACCCTTTTCATTTCGGGCGGCGGCGACACGGCCATTACTCCCATAAACGGGCGCATTGGTATTTCTACCCCTTCTTTAAAAGAAGCAGTATGTTTCTTTTTATCGTATTTGTAAACAAAGTTCTCGCGGGTTTTAACATCATCTGGCAGGTCACCGCCTTTTGGCCAAACCGAATTTACACCATAATCGCTGCGCGGAGCAACATCCAATATACGCACTTCCAATGTATCCCCAGGTTCAGCACCTTCAATATATATGGGGCCGGTAAGCATGTGGCCAGAAATACCGGTTGGCTCGGGCTTCACGTTTTTATAAATTTCTATAATATCCTTAGCCTGCTGATCAAGCGGCAGGTTATTAGCTTTAAAAAAGGCTTCGGGGTCTTTACGGCCAATGCCGGTAGTGTTAATGGTTTGTATTTCTACCACATCGCCATCCTTAGCTTTGGCAACGGGCGGTACGTCAAAACCATAATAGCCCCAAACCATATTTTCGGGCACTGAACGTACCACCAAATCAGGTTTAATGCCTGCGCTTTCTGGCTCAGAAGATATTAGACTTTCTGAAACCCTATCAAGGGCAAAAGCGTTTGCAGCGATACTGCTTAATGATAATGCGGCAATACTGCCTTTTGCAGCGGTTTTTAAAAAATTACGTCGCTGGTTCTCTGGGTGGTTCTCGGGGATGCTGGCGGCCATGTGCAGGTTATGATTAAAATGAATTACTATTTCTCTAAAAATAGTAATTCATACTCAATTTTTAAACCCGTAAGGCTAATTTTAATATTATTAGCTTAACGGCGGCTCCATTTCGGTGCTTATAGCCACGCGGTTCCATGCATTAATGGTAATAATAGCCATCAGCAGTTGCGCAAGATAGCTTTCTTCAAATAATGCGGCCGCTTTATTATAGGTTTCGTCGGTTACGTGATTACTAATCAGGGTAACTTCTTCCGTTAGTGCTAATATGGCACGCTCCTGCTCGTCAAAAAAGGGGGTGTCGCGCCAGGTTGCTATGGTATATATTCTACGTTCGGTTTCGCCTGCTTTGCGCGCATCGCTGGTATGCATATCAAGACAATAGGCACAGCCGTTAATTTGAGAAGCCCGTATTTTTATCAGGTCTTTATGTTTGGTAGTAAGCGGGGTGCTTTCAATATATTGTTCTAATACCATCATCGCTTTTATTGCGGATGGATCTGCCTGGTTAATTTTAATTCTGTTGCTCATTTTATTTGCTTTTTGTTAAAGCAAAGTTGAACAATTAAGCACCTTCAAAAAATGAACTGAGTTTAAGAAATTAAACTTTTTTAGCCCTTAACCTGCTTAAAAACTGCGGCGTAAAACCCAGGTACGAAGCTATCATATATTGCGGCACGCGCTGCACAAAATCCGGGTAAAGACTGGTAAAGTAGCGATAACGTTCCTCATCCGAATAATTGAAGATGAAGCCTATCCTGCGCTGTGAGGCCACAAACGCTTTTTGCATCATCATACGGAAATAGCTTTCTAACAGCGGTATCTGCTCAAACAAAAACAACCGGTTCTTTTCTGTAAGTAAAAGTACATCGCTATCCTCTACCGCTTGAATATAACAAACAGAAGGCGCTTGATTCAGCAGACTATCCTGATCGGCTATCCACCAGTTTTCTAACCCAAAATTTATAATTTGTTCGTTCAGCTTTTGATTAACCAGGTACTGCCTTATGCATCCTTTGAGCACAAAATAATTACCGGCACATATTTTACCCGGCTCCAGTAAAAATGCTTTTCTTTTAACCTTTTTAAACTCCAGGTTTTCGCAAAGCAGGGCTTCTTCATCTGCCGTTAGCTGCACATATCGTTTAATATGAATTAGAATTTGCGGGTACATTACTGCAAAAGTAACTTATTATTGAGTAATATATGGCAGTGCTGTTATGTCTGTGTACCACTACTGTACCAGGGCGTTCGCACCTGTGTGGTACGAACGTTCCCTTTATTCACACTAAATCATAGAAGGCGCCACGCCATAAGCTTTTTTAAAGCTGTAAGAAAAGTGCGAAAGATTTTCGAAACCTACATCCAAATAAACATCCGAAGGCTTGCGCCCTTTTTCGCTGATGAGATAGTATGCTTCTGACAGTCGCTTTTGCTGCAGCCATTGGCCGGGCGAAGTTTGAAAGATCTTTTCGAAGTCGCGTTTAAAACTGGCCAGGCTGCGGCCGGTGAGCCTGGCAAACTGGGCGGCAGGCACATTGAACATATAGTGCCGGTTCATGTACGCTTCCAAGTCTATTTTATAAGGTTCGCTAAAATCAAACAGAAAATTACCCAGAGCGGGATTTGATCTTAGCAGCAACTCAACCGCCTCGGTTGTTTTTAGCTCGGCCATACTTGATTTTGGTTGCGCGCCATGTTCAAAATAAGGCATCAGCGAATCAAAGTAACCTTTTAAATAAGCGTCGGGCGGTAATATGACCATGGGATCGCCGGTGTATTTCCCTACGGGGGCTATCTTATTTTCAGCGCTGTACCTGCGCAGAAAATCCTGGTCAAGAAATATATTAAGCGATTTAAATTCGCCGCCCGGCGGCGGCACTTTTACCGATTTAACTAACTGGTTTCTACGTACCAGGCCAATATTACCGGCTCCAAAAACTTTAATACCATCGGTGGTTTGTATCCTTGTTTCGCCGGCTATGATATAGCCTAAGGCGTGTTCATGAACAAACTGCTCATTACCGCGCTGTTTTTGGTCAACGCAGGAATAAAGCAGGTTATTAAGTACGATATGGGTTTTATCTTCCATTTTATATTCAAATATAGTTAGCCCCCTCTAAATCTCCCCCCGTTGGGGAGACTTTTAATTTTTCTATTTTGATGATTTTATAAATTTGAGTCTTCTCCTAACAGGGAGGATTTAGTTGGAGGTCTATTTCAGCTGGCTCAGCATCATTTTATCAAAGGTGCGGTCGGGCAGTAGTTTACGCATAAATAAAGCGGCTTTTGCCATATAACCGCCGCTATATCTCGTTTTAGGTTTTTTAGCTTCAATAGCTTTTCTTATCAGGTTGGTAATTACTTTAGGTTCGGCATTTTTCTCTTCAGTCTTTTTTAACGCATCTCCAAATTGTTTGGTCAGGTTTCCGTAAACCGTGTTTTTAGATACTTTCAGCAGGTTATCCGCAGCTATGCCCGCCCATTCAGATTTCACGCCACCCGGTTCAATTACTACTACGTCAATTCCAAACTGCTCAACCTCCATCCGCAGGCTATCGCTTAGCGCCTCAAGGGCGAATTTACTGGCGTGGTACCATCCACCCAGCGGCAATGCCAACTTACCACCAATTGATGATATATTTATAATACGGCCAAAATGCTGCTTGCGCATATGCGGCAATACCAATTGTGCTAAACGGGCAGCGCCAAATACATTTACATCCAACTGGTATTTAGCATCGCTGATAGATACATCTTCTATCGCTCCGTATGAACCGAACCCGGCATTATTAACCAATACATCTATCCTGCCCTCAGCCCTAATAATGGCTTCAATTCCCTTCACCATAGATGCATCGTCTGTTACATCCATTTCTAAAACCCTAACACCAAGCAACTTAATGTCTTCCATTTTATCTACTCTACGGGCAGCGCCATAAACTATGTGGCCGTCGCTTAAAAGGTCTTTAGTAAACTCTTTACCCATACCGGCCGAGGCACCGGTTATTAATATTACTTTTTTCATTTGTCTGTTTCTTAATTATAAAACAAATGTCGGGTTAATATAAAGGCTCAGGTTTGGTGTAAGGCTCAATTTTATTTGCTGAGGAGCTCATATAATAAAAACATAATCAACTACCTTTACAGGTATAAGCGTTAATATGTTCGATTTTAGATTACAGGTATTTTATACCGTTGCCAAACGGCTTAATTTTACTAAAGCCGCTGCTGAGCTTTTTATTACCCAACCGGCAGTTACCAAACATATCCGTGAGTTGGAACAGCACTTTAAAACCTCGCTTTTTGAACGAAGCGGCAACAAAAAAATAGTATTAACCGCCGCCGGAGAAATATTATTACAATATGCCGAAACACTTGCCGGCACTTACCGCGAGCTGGAATTTGACATGAATTTACTGGTTAAACAACATACCGGTGTGTTACGCATTGGCGGTAGTACTACGGTGTCGCAATATGTTATTGCGCCTATCCTTGCTAAATTTCACCGCAAATTTAAGGATGTGCAGGTTAGCTTAATTACCGCAAATACCGAACAAATAGAGCAGGCATTGCTAAATAAAGAAATAGACCTGGGGATAATAGAGGGAATATCAAAAAATCCGCAAATAAGGTACCAGCCTTTTATAAATGATGAATTGGTACTGGTAACCGGAACCAATAACAAAGACCTGAAAAAAGATAGCCTGAAACCGGATGAACTAAAAAATTACCCATTGCTAATGCGTGAGCATGGCTCAGGCACCCTGGATGTTATTGCACATGCCTTAAAACCATATCATATTAAACTGGCCGACCTGAAAATTGAAATGCAGCTTGGTGGTACAGAAAGCATTAAGGCTTACCTGCTGCATAGTAATTGCCTGGCATTTTTATCTGTACATTCCATATTAAAAGAGCTTAGAAATAATGAATGCCGGATTATTGATATTAAAGGTTTAGCCATTTTACGCCCCTTTTATTTTATTCAACCCCACGGGCAACCAGCCTCAATAGCCGAATTGTTTATGCGCTTTGCCCTGAATTATAAATTAGATTAAAGTTTCAATAACTTTAAGTTATTGATAATAGCAATTTGCAATAAAAATTCGGGCTATAAACAATCAATATTTGCATAACAAAAATTCAATGTTATGCTTACTCCATCAACCATATCCCACCCTAACGGGCTATTTTTAAATACCAACCCAAATATCAGCAAAGTAATATTCATCAGTTGTTTATTACTTTGTTTAACACCATTTATAAGCCCGGCAGTCGCTTTATTAATGGGTTTGATAGTTGCCCAATTTACCGGCCATCCTTACCTGCATTTAAATCATAAG
>DASWOZ010000018.1:0-8879 GCA_036398535.1 Mucilaginibacter sp.
GAAACCGGTTTTATACAAAACGGTAAAATAATTTAAGCGGTAATCGCTTTAAATAAACTTATATATTGAAAGCCGGACTTATTTAAGTCCGGCTTTTTTATTTATGCATCTTTATTACATTTATTTTGGCTATATACCTGAATAGCCTATATTTATTTATTAAACCAATTGTAAAATGTATAAGAAATTTAAACCCGCACTACCTGCTACGGTGCTTTTAGCGATGCTTATTGGCGCGGCCGGTTGCCAAAGTCCAACAAAAAATGCGGCTACAGCAACAGAACCCGCAATTGCCGAGCCAAAGGCGGCGCCAAAGTATTTGTCCGAGCCTTTGATCAAAAGTATTTATACTGCCGACCCATCTGCACATGTATTTAACGGCAAAATTTATGTTTACCCATCGCATGATATTGATGCCGGCATAGCCGATAATGATAATGGCGATGAGTATGCTATGCGCGATTATCATGTGCTTTCAATGGATAGCATAGGTGGGAAGGTTACTGATAATGGTGTAGCATTGGATGTAAAAGATGTACCATGGGCAAGCAAGCAAATGTGGGCGCCCGATGCCGACTTTAAAAATGGCATTTACTATCTGTATTTTCCGGTACGTAATAAAGAAGGTGCGTTTCAAATTGGTGTGGCTACCTCTAAAAGTCCGGTTGGTCCGTTTAAAGCACAACCAACACCTATTGCAGGCAGTTTTAGTATTGATCCTGCTGTATTTACAGATACTGATGGCAGTACTTATATGTATTTTGGCGGTATTTGGGGTGGCCAGCTACAAAAATGGACTACCGGAAAATATGATGCCAACGGTTCAAAAACCGATATAGGAAAAGGGGATGAGCCTGCGCTAAGCTGTAAAGTTGTTAAAATAAGCAAAGATATGATGCATTTTGATGGCAAACCGCAGGATGTGCAATTGGTTGACAAAGATGGCAAGCCATTGTTGACTAAAGATCATGACCGCCGCTTTTTTGAAGGTTCATTTATGCATAAGTTTAATGGCAAATATTACTTTACCTACTCAACCGGCGATACCCACTTTTTATGCTATGCAATTGGTGATAAGCCAATGGGTAAGTTTGTTTACCAGGGCGTATTTTTAAAACCGGTACAAGGCTGGACAACTCACCACTCTATTATTGAGTTTAAAGGCAAGTGGTACTTGTTTTACCATGACAACCAACTATCAGGCAAAAATAATTTAAGAAACGTAAAGGTTACTGAATTAACTCATAATGCCGATGGCAGTATCGCGATGATCGATCCGTTTAAACACTAAAAGAAAAAAACAAACAAAAAAGGCACACTAATATAGCGTGCCTTTTTTGTTTGTTTAATCCAAGCGTCATTGCAGTAGAAAAGTAGCTACATTGCCAGCATATTTCCAATAATAATACTTGTCCTAACCAGGTTATCAGCAGTAAACCTCATGGCGGTTGGTAAATCAGCAGGTTCATTCCCAATAGCTAATAGCACATCAAAATATTCATTTAGCGCTGTATTTGCGTTTACAGGTACTTTACCGGCAATACCAATTACGGGAATATGCTGTTTTTTGGCTAATGCAGCCACACCAAAAGGCCCTTTACCTTGTAATGTTTGTACATCAATGCTGCCTTCGCCGGTAATTACTATATTGCTTTTTTGCAGGGCGGCATCAAAGCCGGTTAATTGTAAAAAGTATTCAATACCATTTACCAGTTTGGCATTTAAAAAAGCAGCAATACCCGCCGCTGCACCACCGGCCGCACCGCCATATTTAAGCTCGCTCATGTTTTTGCCGAACTGTTGTAAAGTGAGGGTATTAAATTTAGAAAGGAAATCGTCCAGTTGTTTCACATTGGTAGGTGAAGCTCCCTTTTGAGGGCCAAATACCGCGGCAGCTCCTTTATCACCCAGTAAACGGTTATCCACATCACAAATCACCACAATTTCACAATTGGCTATACGGGTATCTAATCCGGTTGTATCTATTTTGGTTAATTGAGCCAAGCCCTCCGGATTAGCCTTTAAACGGTTACTGTCGCTGTCTAAAAACCGAATCCCTAAAGCGCTCAAAATACCGCAACCGCCATCAACAGTTGCGGAACCGCCCATAGCAATGATTATTTTGTTGATGCCTTTATCCAATGCAATTTTCATCATCTCGCCAGTACCATAGGTGGAGGCTTGTAGCGGCGCCAATTCATCAGGCTTTAATAAGCGTAAACCAGCTGCATTTGCCATCTCAATAATGGCTGTTTTGCCGTTATCTATTAAGCCAAAAGAAGCAGTGATAGGTCTTCCTAATGGGTCATTAACCGAAGCCTTAACTATAGTTCCGTTACGTTTTTTAAGGATCAGGTCACCTGTACCATCACCGCCATCTGCTATCGGGAAACATTCTGAAGTACAATCCAGCTTACTATTGTGTAAGCCTTGCTGAATAGCTTCTGCGGCTTCAATTGCGGTTAAACTATTTTTAAAAGCGTTTGGCGCGATAAGGATATGCATAACTTAAACCAGGAATTGCGATAAAATATATACCATTAATATAGAAGTAAGCCCCATTAAAACAGTAGCAACAGAATAAACCTTCAGCGTGGTTTTTAATTCCAAACCCGAAAATTTAGCGATCACCCAAAAATAAGCGTCATTAGCGTGGGAGATCATCATAGAGCCGGCGCCCATAGCCAGCACACATAATAAATGCCCGTTCGGGGTACTTAGCCTCAACGCGGGCAATAACGGTAGTACAATAGATGCGGCTGTTATAATTGCTACAGTTGATGACCCCTGGGCTGTTTTTAAAACAAAGGTAATTAAGAAAGGGAAGAATATACCCAGGCTGCCTAAAGCTAATATGCCGCTTAAATGATCGCCCAATTTAGTAGCCGCCAATACCGCGCCAAAAGCGCCGCCCGCACCTATAATAACCAGTATACCACCTGCTTTTTCGGCACCTTCCTGTAATAACCTTCCAACTGTAACTTTATCCCACGTACGTTTGCAGTTAAAAGCTAATAACACACCAATAGCTAATGCCAAAATTGGGTCGCCCAGGGATAAAAATATGGTTAGCCATTTATTGGCTATAACGGGATCAACCACTAAAAATGATTTTAGCGAGATTAACAGTATAGGCACAATAACCGGTAAAAACGCTTTAATAACCGATGGTAGCTGCCTGTTTTCCTCGGCTGCTTCCAAATCATCCTGTACTATATCCGTTATCTTTTTACCCATATAATTGGCCCATAAGTAACCAACCGCGGCAGCAGGTACAGCCATGGCAATACCTGTTAATATTAGTTTACCGAAATCAACCCCGATGATTCCCGCAGCGGCAGCGGCACCCGGATGAGGAGGGATAAAACAATGCACGGCATATAAACCCGTTGCTAAAGAAACCGCCATAATTACCATAGGCGTATGCGTGCGTTTAGCTAATGACCGGTTTAAACCACTCAATACAATATAACCCGAATCGCAAAAAATAGGCAACCCGACAATAAACCCGGTAAGTGTCATCGCCAACGCCGAGCGTTTTTCGCCAACCTTGCGCATGATAAATGTGGCCATTACCTGCGTACTGCCGGTATGTTCTAACAATACCCCCAAGGTGGTACCCAAAACTATAATAAGTCCCAACGACTTCATGATACTGCCAAATCCATCTTTAACAGCAGATATTACACCATCAACAGGCAGCCCGACACCAAGACCTACTACAAAGCAAGCGAGTATAAGTGCAAAAAAGGCGTGCACCCGGTATTTTGAAGTAAGCAATACAATTAACCCGATACCAACTAATAAACAGATAGCTACCTGTAAAAAAGAGGCGTGAGGTGTGGTTGGTGAGATCATGGTTTATTAAAATATTAGAGTATATGTCATTGCGAGCGATAGCGTGGCAATCTCTTCGCATGCATTGGCGACGAGATTGCCGCGTTGCTCCCATTGCACTTGCCGCGCTGCTCCTCGCAATGACAGTAAGGGATTATTTCCCCGTCTTCGCATTTTTAGCAATTTCAATATCTGCTGCTACCTGTGGCGTAATTAACGCCCAATGGAACTTATCATAATAGTTATCCTTCCAACTTTTACCACCCTGATCCATCATATGGGTAAGCGGCATGTCGTTATATATTGGTCGGGTAATAGCGGCTACTTTTTTCCAATAATCTAATGCTTTTTCCAAATGTTTAACGGCTGCGTCCTTATTTTCTTCCCCGCCTTTTAAACGATAGGTTTGTAAGGCTACGCCGCCTCTTAATTTTTCAGCAAGGTTAAGTCCTAAGTTCGACCATGTTTTAATATCAGCTACTTCAAACATCAATGCGGTATTGGTTGTGGTATTGATGTTCTTAACTAAATCAAGTGCTTTGTTGCAATCTCTTTCCAACAGATCAGCCAAAATAGGTGGGGTGATCAATTTTGGATCAAATGTATCGCCCGCAACAGTTTTCTTAACATAATCAGTTATAGATACATAAGCGTCCGCATCAAGCACCGGGCGTTTTATCTGGTCATCAACGCCGATATATTTCAACGTTTTATCCTTACCTAACTGAGCCATCATACCTTCGGTATACAAGGTAAGGTCAGATGTAAAATCAAATGAAGAAGCTATACGCAGCGGTGTTTTTCCGGCAAGGGAAGAAGCCTCCAGTAAATTTTTACCTGCTGCACCATACCTGCGGATAAATTCGGCGTTAAATACTTCGTCGGATGTTTTTGGGTTATAAAGCAAACGGCCCCATAATTTATAGTATAGCCATTGGCGTTCAAAGGCGTACTTCCAGTTAACTTTTATACCGGGTTTGGTAAAATAATCTTTTGCCGGTATGTAGGTTTCAGAACCTATAAAGTAACCACCGGTGTATGGCTGGCTGTTTACTTCCACATGTTCACGCACAAACTCAGGCACGCCCCAACGAAGACAGAAGAAATCTTCGTTCCGGGCCGTCCAGGTTACTTTGTAAGTAGTAGGCAGTGGTTTAAAATAAGTATCATATAACTTACCGCCATGAACTTTTATCAGTTTGGTAGTTGATGCCGCGTGCGACCAGTTATATTTCAAATCGGCCCATATTGGCCCTTCAATAAATGGTAGCTGCGCCTCTTCTTCAATGGCTTTGCGGGTTAATTTTTCAGTTTCAATACTGGTAACGCCTAATGAGCCTGTAGTACTTGAAAAAGGTATGCGGTGTATCAATTTTACCGGGCGGCCCGCAAGCCTCATGCCTTCAATATATACATCCCGCATCCAATCTTCACGCCCTTGCGAAGTAAAACCACCCATGCCCTCACCCAAAGTGAATCCAATACCGGTAAGCTCCGGGTATTCCTGTAAAACCTGGGTAACACTTTCGCGGGTATAACGTTTAACAATTTCGGTTGTGTCGCCATCCACAAAAAAATCATGATCTAAATTGGGGCGTTGTACCGGGTAGTTTTTTGCAAACTCCGGGCTGAAAAATATATTAAAAGGCACCAAATAAGTATCAATGCCACGCTCTTTAGCCAGGCGGAAAATGCCATGAAACAAATCCTGCCACTCTTTTAGTTCTTTATCATTATAAGGTGTAGCCTTCGGGAAATTTTTGGCCCTTATCATAAAGCTGAAAGGATGCAGATCCCATAAGCTAAGTGCATTTAAACGGTTTTCCACCATCATATCCAGGAAAGCTTTCCAGTAATTAATATCCCGGCAGGTAGCATAATGCTGGTCAAGCGCGAAGCTATGGCGATAAGTATCCCATGGCATGTCAAACTTAACAGCTCGTAAAGCCATGTGCGGTTTGTCCTCACTGGCCTTAATGTTTTTAAGTGCAACACCATTACCCAGATCTTCGGCAATAGAAAGACTGCCGTATATCATACCCGTACCATCGCCGCCGGTAACAGTTATGTTTTTGCCATTTGTTGCAACCGAGTATGCTTCGGCACCCAGTTGTGCATCATTTTTAATATTTATGGTAAAATCAGCTTTAGCCGAATTTAATTGGTATCCTTTTTTTGCTAATGTTTTTTGTAACCTGCCGGCAGCATAACTTGCCTGTGGCGAAGATTTACTGTAAACCAATTTTACGCCTTGACTAAAGCTCCGGCCAATAAACGCAGCAAGAATTAATACACAAAGAATTTTTTTCATGAAGAAATATTTATAAAAGGTTTATTAATCAGGTAAATTGGTGCGAAAGAAGCCTTGCAATGGTTATTTGCAATCGATTACAATCTGACGTAAATTAAAACAATAAATATATTAATAGCATCATAAAAAGTAAATTATTATTAGAATGATTTTTAAATGCTGCTTATATGAATAATTGTTGCAACAAACATTAACAATTGTTGTTCAACTTACTTAATAACTGTTACTATGTACACGTTTTATATACAAATTATCAGTCTTTTTTTATTAGCTATACCTATTGCCTGTATTGCGTGGACAGTAACTCACGAAGAAGTTTTTAGAGAACCCCGGGAGTACTGCCTGGGACGATCTCAGGCGGGCAAAAATATCTTAACAAGAAAGTTTTTTTACCTGTTTACCTGCGAATACTGCTTTAGTCATTATGTGACAATATTAATACTCATCATTACCGGGTATAAATTACTTTATGCGGATTGGCGGGGATACCTGATAGCGGGTTTTTCATTAGTATGGATAGCCAATGTGTATATGAGCCTGTTTGCGTTTCTTAAGGCTGATACAAAAAAGGAACGCATAGAAACGCAGTTAGAGGAAAAAGAGTTGAATAAAGATCAGTAATGAGCCTTTAGCCCAAAGATTGGCTTAAGAGTAGCTTCTTAATTACGGGCCACACATTTTCGGCGATAATTTCATAGCCCTCGGCATTAGGGTGAAGGCGATCAAATATATTTAAATGCTTCTTTCCTGCTACATCTTTCAGCATAAAGGGCACAAAGGCCATATTATTAACCGCTGCCAACTGCCTGAATATAGCGCGAAATTCATCTGCAAAGTCACCCCTTAAAAATACAGGTATCTCCATACCTAACAAAGCCAGCTTAACGTTAGGATGTTTAGCTTTAACTTTGTTTACAATAGCCTGTAAGTTTTTCAATATTATCTGAGGAGAAATGCCCCGTATAGCATCATTAATGCCCAATTCCAGTACGAAAATATCTATTTGCTGATTTAAGAATCTGTCTACTCTTGCCAATCCACCGGCAGTGGTATCACCGCTAAGGCCGGCATTAATAACACTTGCTTCTAATTTTGCAGCTTTAATTTTTTCTCTTATCAGGCCAGGCATTGCTTCATCCGGCGCTTTCTTTAAACCGTAACCAGCCGTAAGGCTATCACCAAAAAATAATATAGTTTGCATGAATTAATCTAACGCCGTTGCCCATAGGTCTGGGTCAACTTTGCCATCATTAGCTCTGTTATTTTACTTAAGTTATATTTCATATTGTCATTTGCTACAAAACACGTTATAAACAAGCCTTTTGATATAACATCATAATGCGATGGTATATGCAGTTGTTTGTATCGCTCACGGAAAAAATTATCAGGTACGCTCATGCTATTTAAACAGTATTGCAGGCAAATGTTTTTAGTTGGTTAAATTTAAAATAAGTTTGGTTAGATTTTTGTTTTCTCATTGAAGTGTGTATTGAACTATCTTTAATATGAGAAAATTACTAAGTATCCTGCTGTTGTTTATTTGCTATAATGCTGCCTGTGCGCAATTTAATGATACCACGCATTATCATATAAATTTAAACGCTACCGGGTCAATAAACAGGGCCAGTGATAATAACTCCTATCTGTTAAACAACGCATTAAATTTTGGTATCAAAGAAAAAAGCATTACCCTAAATTCAACCAACAATTGGGTATATGGCAGGCAGAATAATACGTTAACAAATAATGATTTTTCTTCCGCGCTATTTATAAATCTGTTTAAAACCTTTCCTCATTTTTATTATTGGGGATTGGTAAATTACAATACCAGCTATTCCTTAAAAATAAATAGCCAGTTATTGGCCGGTGGTGGTGTTGCTTATAGCGTGCTTGATAGTAAAAACGCTTATCTTAATTTTAGCGATGGCGTGGTATATGATCAGAGTGATTTGACGGTAGACAATGTGGGCTATGTTTATCATACTTACCGTAACTCGGCCAGGATAAATTTCCATTTTTCGTTTAATGATGTGGTGGTATTGGAAAGCAGTAATTTTTTACAAAATTCGTTTGACAGAAGTAATGATTATATTATCAAATCAACCACAACTGCATCAGTTAAACTACGTAAATGGATAAGTTTCACTACAGCATTAAATTATAATAAAATGAGTATTACCCATAGCGAAAATCTGTTGTTAACTTATGGCTTAACAATTGATAAATATTTTTGATCAAGCTCGTCCTGCCTCTTTTTTAGCTCATGCTCCTTTATCACCTTATACGCTATAGTTGAGCATATACCAAAAACCACATGGGCAAACCAAAGCTGAGTATAATACTTTTTAAAGTTAATTCCTGGAGGAGCAGGGTGTATTTTAAAGATCGCACTCCAAACGGCTATAGCAGCTATACCACTTACACCACCCAGCAATAAGCCATTTTTTGTAGTTGGTTTCACTTTATTTTTATCCCATAACCCGGCATAAGCTAAAGCAAATAATGCACCTACAAGGTAATGCGCGTTCCAACCCACTATTGTACTTAATTCTTTCGGAGATTCTTTTACTACACGGTTAAAAAGTTTTGAAAGCAAATCAGGTTCGCTAAAATTCTCCTGTTCAACATCGCCAATTAAGTGACTAAACACTGTCATAAAAGTGGTGCCGGCCAGGGCTGGTATAAATACTTCTTTTGCTTTCATTAATAATGAGGGTTAATAAATATTAAT
>DASWOZ010000019.1:0-3441 GCA_036398535.1 Mucilaginibacter sp.
AACGGGGCAACAGCCAGGCTGTGATAGATAAGAATATCGCTGACATGAAAAAGGACTTTGTTCAGCAACAAAGTACATCAATTGGGAGCATTATACAGGGGCTTGTTATATCCATTTTATTTGTATTTCTTTTTGCACTGATATTCGGTTCATTATTTAAGAAAGACCCGCCGGTATATGCTTAACACTAAATTACCTCACGATATTGAAGCAACTGTTAGTCAGCAGTTGCTTTTTTTATTCCGATAAGTTTTTATCAGATATATTTTTATACATTTAATTAAAAAACTAAAACCAATTATCAAATGGAAAGTACAACTCCAAGCAGCGTAGCCATCAAGTGGACATTAATCGGATTTATTACATCTGTAGTTTTAACCTTTGTTTATCAATTTGCAAAAATTGACGTAAACTCACCTGTAAAGTATATTAATTACGTATTCTTTATAGCATTCTTAATTTTAAGTCAGAAGGAATACCGGGAGAAATTAGGCGGCTTTGTAACTTTCGGTCAGGCTTTTGTTGAAGGCCTGTTATTCTCGGTTTTTTACGGAATACTGATAGCAATTTTTACTTATATCTACTTTACTATATTAAGCCCTGCTGTTTGGGAACAGGCCATGAACGCTTCGCAACAGAAACTAGAAGCTGCAGGCACCATGTCATCAGATCAAATTGAATCAACAATGAATATCACAAGGAAGTATGGTGTTATTATAGCAGTTGTAGGCATCATCATAGGTACACCTATTATGGGTGCTGTGGTTTCATTAATAGGGGCGGCCATCTTTAAAAAAGAGCGTTCTCCGTTTGATGTTCAGGATAATACTATTGATCCGGTTTCCTAATAACCCTGACATTAGATAAAACAAAAGAGGCCGCTTCAAAATTGAAACGGCCTCTTTTGTTTTTAGTATAAAATGTGAGAAATTACCTCTTTATCACATGCCTTACAATGTCGTTGCCAAATACAAATACCATAAGGGTTATCAGTATTACAAAACCAACTATCTGGGCACGTTCTAAGAATTTATCGCTCAGTGGCTTTCCTTTTATCATTTCAATAATCAGGAACAAGGCATGACCGCCGTCTAATGCCGGAATAGGTAATAAGTTGGTTAATGCCAGCACCATTGATAGCAAGCCAACCAATTTCCAGAAACGTAGCCAGTCAATCTGGCCACCAAACATAGTAGCTATGGCAACAGGGCCGCTAACCGCTTTATTGAATTTAACCTCACCTTTAAATACTTTGCCCAATCCCTTTGCATTGTCTGTAAAAGTGCCTATAGCCATAGTTGCACCTACCGGCAATGAACCGAAGAAGCCATAAGTAAGCCTCTTTTCTTGAAGGCTGTCCAGTTTAGGTATGAAACCTAACAAGCCGTTTTTATTTATATCTGCCAAAACCTGAGTAATGACCCCATTGCGTTTAATTGATAATTTTACCTGTTTGCCTTTATATTGAGGAAGTTGTCCCTGTAATTGATCGTAAAACACTATTGGTGTTGAATTAACAGCTACAATGCTATCTCCTTTTTGAAGGCCAGCTTGTTGCGCACCACTTTTAGGGGCAACTTCTGCTATAGCAAATTTACTCCGGGGAATATGACTTATAAATTGCTCAATACCCTTGTCGGCAAGGTCATTTATAAGGTTGCCGGGAACTTTAATATGTAAGGTTTGATTATCGCGTTGTACTGTAAGGTCGGTGTTGCCTAATATTACCTGTGTGCTGGTTAATTCCTCGAAACGGACTACCTTCTTGCCGTTTATGGCTGTAATTTTATCGCCGGGTTTAAGGCCTATTTTTAAGCCTATTTTACCGGGTACAATGCCGTATTTAATTTCTGAATTAGGAGTATAGGTTTCACCATACTTTAAAGTTAATACCCAGAATATGAATATGCCCAGTATAATGTTTACTGTTACACCGCCAAGCATTACAATTAAACGCTGCCATGCCGGTTTTGAGCGGAATTCCCAGGGCTGGGGCGGGCCTGCAAGTTGTTCGGTATCCATTGACTCATCAATCATACCGGCTATTTTTACATAACCACCAAGCGGCAGCCAACCCATGCCATATTCAACGCCTTTATAATTAAATTTAAACAGGCTGAACCCCCATGCATCAAAAAACAGGTAAAACTTGTCTACCTTGATTCCGAATGCGCGGGCCGCCAAAAAATGTCCGAGTTCGTGAAGGATTACTAAAATAGATAAGCCCAGGATTAACTGGCCTACCATGATAACTATATTCATTTAGTGTTTATTAAAATTGCAATGCCTTTAAAGGCATCTGGTGTATTAAATTTTGCGCAAAGATGCGTGTTTCTTTATCAGTATTCAAATAATCGTCTAAATCAGGACTCTCCATATAAGCAATATGTTGCATGCACTGCTCAATTACGGTACTCATGGTTAAAAAGCCTATGCTTTTGCTTAAAAAACCGGCAACTGCAACCTCGTTTGCTGCATTTATGATACAAGGCATATTGCCGCCTTGCTTCTGGGCTTCAAATGCCAGTGCAAGGTTACGGAAGGTAACCATATCAGGCTTTTCGAAGGTAAGATTGGGATAGTTTGTAAAATCAAAACGCTTAAAATCGTTTTTTATGCGATTGGGATAGGTGAGGGCATATTGAATGGGTAGCTTCATATCGGGTACACCCATTTGTGCCTTGATTGACCCATCCCCAAACTGCACCATCGAATGAATAACGGATTGCGGATGAACAATTACATCGATCTGTTCAGGCGCTAACCCGAATAACCATTTAGCCTCAATTACTTCAAGTCCCTTGTTCATAAGGGATGCGGAATCAATGGTGATTTTAGCGCCCATTACCCAGTTTGGGTGTTTAAGCGCATCCTCACGGGTAACATTTTCAAGGTAAGCCAATGAGCGGTTCCTGAATGGCCCGCCGGATGCAGTTAAAATTATCTTTTCAATTTTATTATTCTCCTCACCGGCAAGGCATTGAAATATTGCAGAATGCTCCGAATCGACAGGCAATATTTTTACTTTATGTTTTTGGGCGAGAGAGGTGATCAGTTCGCCTGCAACAACAAGGGTTTCCTTGTTTGCCAAGGCAATGTCTTTACCGGCTTTAATAGCTGCTATTGTGGGCTCAAGCCCAGCAAAGCCAACCATTGCAGTTAGTACAACATCAATTTTTGAATGCGTTACAGTTTCGTTAATAGCCCCGATGCCTGCAAGCACTTTTACATCGGTAGTTTTAAGCGCATCCTTAATATATTGATATTTACTCTCGTCACAAATAACAACATATTTAGGGTCGAATTGAAGCGCCTGTGCAATCAGCAGATCGGCATTGTTATAGGCGGTTAGCAAGTAAGCACTGAAAAGTTCAGGGTTGTTGCCTATTACTTCAAGGGCTTGCGTACCAACGCTGCCTGTAGACCCAAGAACTGCTATGT
>DASWOZ010000020.1:0-2438 GCA_036398535.1 Mucilaginibacter sp.
TTGGTGATCTCTCCAAGCATCAAATCCCTAACCTCATCTAATGACTGGCCTTTAATAGGATTACCTTTTAACTGCAATACGCTGTAATCTTTCAGCGAGTTTGAGGTAGCACTGGTGCTCAGTAATTTTTGTTTTTTAGTAAGGTCAAGGTCAAACAGCCCTGCTTTACCATTGCTTAATATGGACGATACCAGGTCAAGCAGACGGGCATCACGTGTGCTGGCGCCCGGAAACCTGTAGGCTATGGTTAAACTCTCGGGCGTAGGGCCAAACACTTCCCGTTTAACCGGGCTGGTAATTGGTTTTTCGGGTTCAAAGGTATAAGGAGGTACAGGGGATGGCTTCATGTAGGCAAAATGCTGCGCTACCTTTTGGATCATCACATCCGGATTAAAATCGCCAGATAAAATAACACCCATATTGTTGGGTACATAATAGGTGTAATAGTATTTCCGGATGGCTTTTAATGAAGGATTTTTTAAATGCTCGATGGTACCAATGGTGGTTTGCTTACCATAGTTATTGTTTGGAAACAGGGCGGCAAACGTAGCTTCAAACACCTTACGGTTATCATCATCAAGGCCACGGTTCTTTTCTTCATAAACCGCTTCCAGCTCTGTATGGAAAATACGCAATACCGGGTCACGAAAACGCTCTGCCTGCAAGGTTAAAAATTTATCTACTGCCGTACTTGGAATATCTTCGGTATAAACGGTTTGCTCTAATGAGGTAAACGCATTGCTGCCCTGACCACCCATTGAGGTCATCATCTTATCGTACTCATTAGCAATGGCAAACTTTGCAGCCTCGCCGGATGTTTTGTCTATTTCTTTATAGATCTCTTTACGCTTATCTTCATCTTTAGTGGAGTTATATTGTTCGTAAAGGTCGTCTATCTTGTCCAGGTAAGGTTTTTCTTTGGCCCAATCTAATGAACCATATTTATCTGTTCCCTTAAACATCATGTGTTCCAGGTAGTGGGCAAGGCCGGTATGGTTAGATGGGTCTGTCTTGCTGCCGGCTTTAACAGCTATATAGGCTTGTATGCGGGGTTGTTTTGTGGTTGGGCTTAAAATTACGGTTAATCCGTTTTTTAAGGTATAAAAACGGGAGTGGGTAGGGTCGCCGGTTACATATTTATAAGTATATCCGCCGGATGTAGCCTGTTTCCATGCTATATTATTTTGTGCAGATAGCTTAGTAACAGCCAAAAATAATAAGCCAAGCAGGAAAAGTTTTTGCTTCATATTTTTTTATAAGGTTTAAACCATAAATATATTAAAATATGGGATAATAGAAAAGCCGGTATAATATTATACCGGCTTTTCTATTATATGATTGTGATTAATTAATAATCAGAATTTCCTTTGTTGTTGCCACGATCCCTATAGCTGCCACCATTGCCCTTATCTCTGTAACCGCCACCATTGCCTTTATCCCGGTAGTTACCACCGCCACCACCGCTATTTCCGCCGCGATAACCACCACCGCCGCCACCACTATTACCGCCACGATAACCACCGCCGCCGCCACCGCTGTTTCCGCTACGGAAACCACCGCCACCACCACTTGGTCTTTCAGTACGCTCTTTTGCCTGACTTACAGCTATGGGCTTATCCAGAATTTGCTTTTCATCCAGGTTGGTGATCGCAATTGAGGCTTCATCATCATTAGGCATTTCAACAAAAGCATAGCATTTACTTCTGCCGGTTTCGCGGTCCATAATTAAATTAACAGAACTTACTTCGCCATAGGTGGCAAATAATTCTGCGATGTCAGCCTCCTGGTATTGGTAAGGGAGCTTGGCGATAAAAATTTTCATTGGTAAATGTTGTTAAATTAAAACAATAGTTTAAACAATAGTAAGCATTATAAATTGTAAAATGTTTTTGCATTTTTTAAATAATTGCAACTTTTAATTTTATAAACTAAAGATGCTAATTATTATGCAATAATTAACCATTGTACGTAATTAACAACAAAAAGGATAGCTTTTAAATCAGGCTGTTTACTTTTTCAACCAATTCGTTTAAATCAAAAGGTTTATTGATAATAGCATCGCAGCCATAAGCAAAAAGGTCATCCTGATGATTGATGTATGCCGAGAAGATAATGACGGGCGTAGCGCTAAAATCCGGGTGCGATTTGATTTGCCTGCAAAGCTCACCGCCGTTAGTACCGGCAACACGATAATCCAATATAACCAGGTCTGGTTTGAAACTTTCAACTAATGGAATAACATCGGCGCTTTCGCCGGTGCTTTTAACATCAAAACGCTCATAGGTTAAGGTTTCATGTACAATATCCAATATGTCCAGATTATCGTCTAAAATTAAAATACGCTTTGACATAAGTTAGGGTTAAAAACGTCGAAAAAGCGAATAAAGCATAAAGAAATACGCTATAAAGAGCGTTAACGTAACCAACTGGTCTTTTTC
>DASWOZ010000021.1:0-2817 GCA_036398535.1 Mucilaginibacter sp.
ATTTCTTCACCAATACAATACAAAATATGAATGTTGATATAATCAAATCAATCTGTTCTTTCAATTATATCAATTTAGATTCTTTTTGGTCTATTTAAATATTCATTATCGTATAACTTTATTTTGTTGATATACTTATATTAAAATAAATAGCAATTAATTATAATTGTTAATTAGTACTTTTAATTTAAAATTTTCTGTTTCTCTATAGAGAAAACGTAATAAAGATTTAAATCTCAGGCAAATTTATAATTTTTGATCCCTCCCCAACATTTTGCTTGATCCGGATCTGATCGAGTTAAAATGTTGGGGAGGGGGAATTTATTACAATGAAGTTAATTATTTTCACTTTCCTCTTTTCAGGACAATGCGAAAAAAATTAGATGGGCTTGAAGAAAAAACTTCGACAGTATCCTCTCTTATTATTGATGCGGTAACTTAGCTACTGCATTGCCCTCCATGCCCTGATTGACCAGATAGCCAAGGAAAGCGGCAAAAGGCGCAATATTCTGGTTTACGCTGGCGCTTTCCAAAGCCTGCATATATTCATCACGCCTTTCTACCGGTATTACCGTCCATGGATATCCGCCCGATGCCAACATGGCATTCATCAGGAAACGCCCCATGCGGCCGTTGCCATCCATATAAGGATGTATAAAAACGAATATAAAGTGCCCCAACACGGTCCGTACCGAAGCCTCCATTTCTTCTTCCAGTAATTCGAATAATGTAGGCATGGCATCCCGCAAAGCATCTACATTTAATGGTACGTGTTTGGAATTACCGATATATACCTGATGATTACGGTAACCGGCGAGGTCTGCAACCTTTAGTAAACCGGCCTCCACGCTGGGATCAAACAGTTGCCCGTACCATTTGCCGTGGTCCATATCCACTTGTGCACCTGCATTGGCGCCTTCCAATATAGCTTTTATACTATTTTTAACTGCTATGAATGCCTGATAATAACCTCTGGCAGCCATAGCATCCCATTGCTTGCGATCCTCTTCGTTTTCCCCGGCGTCCCATTCCCCAGAGCTCACTTTGGCTATAAGATCTGGTGTTACCCTGTATCGTTCAATTAACAGTGAATGGTAGGCGTCCGTTATATAAATTTCATCAATGCCTTTCAGGAATGTCTCATGGTCTGCGTGAATGCCCGGTGATGGGGGAAAGTTAGCAATGACTGCTTCACGCATCTGCCCCCACATTAGCCGAATGCGATTAGCATAGGGTGAGCGCTCTTGTGCCGATAGCTTCAATTCCAGTTTGGTTTCAAAAGGGTCTTCTTCCCGGATATCATAATCGGCTTGTTTGAAGGCATCGACAAGCTGGTCGGCTATTTTGCCCCGCCCAATGTTGCGGAAGGCACCCGCCAAACGCCCGGCAATTGTGGTGTGCCCATTCTCCAATAATACCGGCAGCAGCTCCGAAGCGTCCCGTATCATCGATAATGCTGCACGCACATCTATTGCATTACGGGTGTATACAGTGGCCCCAGCGTAAATAAGTGATGTTTGTAAGCTGTACATGCGGATGCCTTTCTCGGTAATAATCTGATCGGCTGCTTGTATGCCGGTTTTCATGTTAAACAATGATGTATTATGCGGCAACGGCGTGGGCTTATTGTTGCCGTCCGGCGACCGCACAATCAACTGTTGCGGTACTGACCAATTACCTGCATGGAGCAACAGGGACTGGCCGGCAGACAGGCTTCAATTGTCGTCATATTTGTGATGTAAAAACTGTACGATAAATTCCCAGTAAGAGCTGTACCATGCGGTGGTTTCACCGGCCATTTCAGCGGGATTGGTGGCGATATACCAGCCTTTGGCAACTTCCCTGATAAAGCCGTTCTTTACTAATACCTGGCGTTGCTTCGTGCTAGGTATGTCCTTGGTATGGATACCTACTACACCTTTTTCCAGCAAGCCCTTTAGAAAAGTAAGGGCTTCTACAAATCGTTCTCTTGGTGTTGCCATGACTTCAATGATTTACATTCAGTTTTATTTTACCAGACTAAAACTAGTTTTCCTTGTCGGGCTAATTTTAGTAAACGAAAATGTACTAAAATTAGTAAACACAAACGTGTTAATCTTAGCAAACGTGAATGCACTAAAATTAGTAAACATAAACGTGCTAATCTTAGTAAACCGAAAGCTAATAGTGAACCAAGGTAACTTTAAGGTTTACGATGGGCCGGACATTTTGTAAATTCCACGCAATATATCTCCGATTTACAGGAGCCAAGGTCAATGCGGTTCCCAGCATTATTCATTGAATGAAATTCTTGGATTTTTATGAATACAAATAAATTCTGCAAGATATTTGCCTTTATACTCTTCAACGATTTTCACAGCAATACAATATTCTCGTTCAAGGATCTCAAAAGATACAGTTTGCAATCATCTTTTTTGCAAAAATACAGATGTGTTTAAAATGAATAAAACCGTTTGTGAGCGACACATGATGCAAGCCGTGACACTTTTTGACACAAACTTTTTAAGTAATTCTCTTGCATGATGTATTTAAATCACTCACCCCACAGATAAAGTACATGACTGACACGCATAAAAAAAACAGCCTTTTGGCTGTTTTAGTTGCGAGGGGCGGGATCGAACCACCGACCTTCGGGTTATGAGCCCGACGAGCTACCGCTGCTCTACCTCGCGATATAAATTTTAAATAATTATCGCTTTTTATAAACCGTTGTTTTTCAAATGGAGTGCAAAGATAAGGCCGATTTACTTACCCACCAAACTTTTAAGCAACTCTTTTAATAATTCTTAAACTATGTGTGCGCAAACCTGTATCAAC
>DASWOZ010000022.1:0-7922 GCA_036398535.1 Mucilaginibacter sp.
TCCACCCTACCTGGTTAATGCAGACGGTGCATTACAGGAGTGGTCATGGCCGGGCATAGCAGACCATTATAATCATCGGCATTCAAGCCATTTGTTACCTGTATGGCCTTATATGGAGATTACTCCTGAAAATGATTTAAAACTTTTTAATGCCGCGCTTACCACGCTTGGAAAAAAAGATGCCTATAATTATGAAAATGCCGGTCATGGCTTATTGCATAGCGCATTAATTGCTGCCAACCTTAAAAACGAACAGGCTGTAGATGGCAAATTATTACGATTAACACGGGAAGATTTTTATTATAACAATTTGGCCACTTCACATTATCCTAAACACGGCACTTTTTGTACAGATGTTTGTAACACCGTACCGGCTATTATGATGGAAATGCTGGTTGGTTCGAGCCCGGGAATATTGGAATTGTTACCTGCTTTACCAAAAGAATTAGACCAGGGCGCTATAGCTGATATAAAAGGACGTAATCAGGTTACTGTTCAAAGTTTATCATGGAATATGAAAACTCATACGGTTAATTGTACCCTTCAATCTGACATCGATCAAAAAATAACATTAATTGAACGGAATAGCATTAATAATATTAAAACCGATGCAAAAGTTAGTCCGTCGTCTTTAGGGCAAATTGCCCGGGTGATACAATTGAAAAAAGGCGTAAAAACTAATATCTCCATACGATTGAACAATGGTTAAATTTATATATTGCATAAGCCTATTACCAGCCTGGCGATGATAATTTATAACCTATAGTAAACCAAATTATGAACGCACACCGATTTTTTATTTTAATTCTGTTATTGCAATTATTATTTTTTGTTGATAACAGTAAGGGGCAGACACTACCCGCACCGGTGAATATATCTTCCGGCTGGCAACTGCAGGATGTTTCAAAAGCTACACAACCCGGAGAAGTTATTTCAAGCACGAGCTTTAAACCCGAAGGATGGTTTAAGGCTACAGTGCCCGGTACCGTATTAACCAGCCTGGTAAACAATAAGGTTTATCCTGAACCATTGTATGGCGAAAATAACCGTCCGGATAAAATTCCGGAGAGTTTGAATAAAACCAACTATTGGTACCGTACAGAATTGACCATCCCTCAAAACTACGCAGATAAAAAAATCAGCCTTAATTTTGATGGTATTAACTATGCTGCAGATGTATGGATAAACGGCAAAGAAGCCGGAAAGATTAAAGGCGCGTTTACAAGGGGCATATTTGACATATCGCCATTAGTAAAGCCGGGTAAAGTTGCTGCCATTGCAGTGCTTATTTCCCCTCAGCCCAATCCGGGCAATCCGCATGAACATACTATTAAGTTAGGGATGGGGCCAAATGGTGGTATTACCGCTATTGACGGCCCCACTTTTCTTAGTTCAATAGGTTGGGACTGGATCCCGGCCATACGTGACCGTAACAGCGGCATTTGGCAAAAGGTATTTCTTTCTGCTACCGATGCCGTACAGATTAAAGACCCGCTGGTAACAAGCGATGTTAGTTTACCCGGCTTAAAAACAGCCGATGTTACTATCCAAACCACGGTGGAGAACATAACCAATGCCCCCTGTAAGGGAATATTAACCGGCTATTTTGGCGATATTCCTTTTCAAAAAGCGGTAGAGCTGGCAGCCCATAGCTCGCAACTTTTATCGTTTGATGCTAAAAGTTTCCCGCAGTTGCATATTAATCACCCCAGGTTATGGTGGCCCAATGGTTATGGCACACAAAATTTATATAAAGTAAGGCTTAGTTTTAAACTGAACGGTAAAACATCCGATGCTAAGGATTTTTTGTTTGGTATCCGCAAAATCACCTACACTGTTCCTGATGCTGAAAATCTTACCTTATCTGTAAATGGTGTACGTGTATTTTGTAAGGGCGGCAACTGGGGAATGGACGAGGCCATGAAACGTATTCCGCGCAGCAGGCTGGAAGCGCAGATACGCATGCACCAAATGGCAAATTACACCATGATACGCAATTGGGTGGGGCAAAGTACCAATGAAGATTTTTATGAACTGTGCGACAAATACGGGATTATGCTATGGGATGAATTTTTTCAGCCAAACCCGGGTGACGGCCCCAACCCCACGGATATTGGTCTTTATATCGCCAACGTGCGCGAAAAGATACTGCGTTACCGCAATCATCCTTCTATTGCGGTGTGGTGCGCGCGCAATGAAGGCTATCCGCCTAAAAACATTGACAGTGCATTGCGTAAGCTAATGGCCGAGTTGGAGCCGGTACGTTTATACCAGCCAAGCTCGACAGCCGGCCGGGGTGTAAACTCAGGCGGTCCTTATTTTTGGCAAAAACCAAGTGATTATTACACCTTTGGCGAAGCCTTTAAAACGGAAATTGGAAGTATGTCTATCCCCACATTAGAATCCATACACGGCATGATGCCGCAGAAAGACTGGGAGGTGATTAATGATGACTGGGCCGAACATGATTTTGCCAACGGCGCGCAGCGCGGCATGGATTATCGTAAAATGTTAGACGCCCGCTATGGCAAAGTTGCCAACCTAGCCGATTTTGTACGGAAAGGCCAACTGGCCAATTACGAGGCTTTTAGGGCCATGTATGAAGGCCGCAATGCAAAATTATTCAGCCCATCCACAGGGGCAATTACCTGGATGAGCAACCCTGCGCAACCCAGTTTTGTATGGCAACTTTACCACCATGACCTGGAACCAAACGCATCGCTTTTTGCTGCGAGGAAAGCCTGCGAACCTATACATATCCAGTTAAATGAAAAAGAAGGAAACATACAGGTAATTAATAACCTGGGTACTACGCTTACAAAAGCACATGCGCACTTAACAATTTATAACTCCAATGGCACTATAGCTTATAAAGCTAATTTTAATGTGACTGCCCAACCCAGCAAAGCAACAGATTTGGGGATGGTAAAATGGCCCGCGTCATTAACTGATGTACATTTTATAAAGCTGGAATTAAACAGCGCTGATGGTAAACTGATCTCAGACAATTTTTACTGGCGGGCACTTCCCGAACATGCGGATAGTTTAGCGGCTTTAAATAATTTACCGCGTGTAAGGCTGCATATTGAGGTTAAACGGGAAGATAAAGGCGATAACTGCTTTTTAAAAGTCACGCTTCATAATCCTTCCAGTCAATTAGCATTGATGACGCACTTACAATTACGCCGTCAACAATCAAATGAACGGGTATTGCCGGTTTATTACTCAGATAACTACATGTCTTTTATACCTAATGAAACAAAAACAATAACTATTGAGGTTGCCAAGGCCGACCTTAAAGGCGAGGCCCCTCTTATTTTAGCAGACGGCTGGAATATTGACGTGATACCCGGTACGTTTAACGGCGTTAATGTAGCGCTTAATAAGGAAGCACAGGTTAATTATTGGCCGATTACCGGCTTACCTGTATTGTAAAGCGCTATTTATTTAAACATGTAAACTTTTACAACCTCAATCATAAATTATGGAAAAGAGAAGAGAATTTATTAAAACGCTGGCTGTAGCATCTGCCGGGATTGCTGTAAGCGGTAAAAGTTTTGGTTTTACGGCCAAAAGCTACAAAAAAATCATTGGTGCTAATGACAGGATACATGTGGCTATTATAGGATTGAACGGACGCGGAGGCAGCATGGCAGGCACCTTCGCTCATCAAAAAAACCTGGAGATAGGCACAGTTTGCGATGTAGATTCAAGAACCATCCCCAAAGCAATTAAAACCATAACGGACGCGGGCCAGACAACTGCCCCAAAAGGCGAAAAAGATTGCCGTAAAGTACTGCAGGATAAAACGCTGGATGCCATTTATATTGCCACGCCCGACCACTGGCATGCCCCGCTAACCATAATGGGCTGCCAGGCCGGAAAACACGTATATGTAGAAAAACCACTAAGTCATAATCCTCATGAAGGCGAAATGGCGGTAGCCGCTGCACGTAAATATGACCGTATAGTACAAATGGGCGCGCAGCGCCGTTCGGCCCCGGTGCTTACACAGGGAATAGAGGAATTGCATAACGGTGTCATCGGGCGGGTTTACCTGGCCAAAACCTGGTATACCAATGTGCGTAAATCAAATTTCTTACCCCCCGGTACCGTACCCGATTGGCTGGATTACGATTTATGGCAAGGGCCTGCTCCACGTAAACCTTATCAGGACGGACTTATTCATTATAACTGGCACTGGTTTTGGCATTGGGGAACTGGGGAAGCATTAAATAACGGAACGCACGAGGTGGATGTGGCCCGCTGGGGTTTAGGCGTTGATTTCCCTACACGCGTAACATCTGTAGGCGGCCGATACCAGTTTAAAGATGATTGGCAAACCCCGGATACGCAAATCATCACTATGGATTATCCCGGCAGAGTTTCGCTGATGTGGGAAAACAGAAGCTCAAACGGCAGAAAGATTGAAGGCCTGGACAGGGGTGTAATATTTTACGGCGAAAATGGCAGCCTGGATACCGGCGGCGATAGCTATACAATATATGACCTGAATGGCAAATTGCTAAAAGAAGTAAAGTCCACTATAAAAGAAGACGCGGTGCAGGGCCGCAATACAGCCAGCGTAAGTTTAGGCATGGATAGCCTGCACGTAGCTAATTTTCTGGATTCGATCCGTAATAACCGCCGCCCAAATTGTGATGTTGAATTGGGATATAAAAGTATAGTGGGTATGCAGTTGGGCAATATATCCTGGCGTGTAGGACGCGACCTGCACCTGGATCCAAAAAACGGGCACATCCTAAATGACCCTGAAGCGCAAAAACTATGGAGCCGTACTTATGAGCCCGGATGGGAACCTAAAGTTTAATAAAGTTACCAATACTCAATTCTAAACAATGAAAAATAAACTCTCGTTAATATTATTCTTTTTGTTTTCATTAGCTTTTGCTGGCAAAATAAAAGCGGCCAAAGTTGATACGGTAACAACATTTAGCCAATCCATGCAAAAAAACATTAAGGCGGTAATTATTACGCCCGATAGCTATCAACAAGGAACAGCGTTCCCGGTAGTTTATTTATTACATGGATATGGGGGCCGGTATTCTGACTGGATAAAAAATGCCCCGCAAATTACCGCCTCCAGCGATTTATTTCACGAAATCATAGTTTGTGTTGATGGTAATGTATCCAGTTGGTATTTTGATAGTCCTGTTGATCCGGCATGGAAATATGAAACATATGTTGCCAGTGAATTGGTACAATTTGTAGATAAAAATTACAAAACCATCAAGAACCGAACAGGCAGAGCCATTACCGGATTAAGCATGGGCGGCCATGGTGCTTTTTATCTGGCATTTAAACACCAGGATGTTTTTGGAGCCGCCGGAAGCATGAGTGGCGGTTTAGACTTTAGGCCATTCCCCAACAATTGGGATATAGCCAAACGCCTGGGTACTTATGCGCAAAATCCTGATAATTGGGAAAAGAATACAGTTACTAATATGCTGCATCTGCTAACTCCCAATTCATTAAGCCTGATATTTGATTGCGGTACAGAAGATTTCTTTTTCAAAGTGAATCAAAACCTGCATGAGAAGTTGTTGGAAAGAAATATCCCGCACGATTTTATTGCACGCCCCGGCAGCCACTCCTGGGCCTATTGGTCAAACTCCATCAATTACCAACTATTGTATATGAACTTATATTTTAAAAAGAATAATCCTCAACTTAATTAGTCAGAACTCATGCATTATCTACCTTCACAACATCGTTACACCACCATGCAATACCGTCGCTGCGGAAACAGTGGCTTAAAACTCCCGGCAGTATCATTGGGTTTATGGCATAATTTCGGTTATGTTGATCAGTTTGAAAACAGCCGGAATATTATTAAAACCGCTTTTGACAGCGGAATCACTCATATTGATCTGGCTAATAACTATGGGCCGCCGCCCGGCTCGGCAGAAGAGAATTTTGGAAAAATACTTGACCTTGATTTTAAAAATTATCGCGACGAGCTTATAATTTCTTCCAAAGCAGGCTACACCATGTGGGATGGCCCATACGGCGATTGGGGATCAAAAAAATACCTGGTTTCAAGCCTTGATCAAAGCCTAAAGAGGATGAAACTGGATTATGTAGATATTTTTTACCACCACCGCCCAGATCCGGAAACACCGCTTGAAGAAACCATGTCGGCACTTGATCTTATCGTTCGCCAGGGAAAAGCTTTATATGTAGGGATTTCAAATTATCAGCCCAAAGAAGCTGCACAAGCTATTGCCATATTAAAGCAACTGGGTACTCCAATTATAATTCATCAACCCAAATATTCGATGTTTGAAAGATGGATAGAAAATGGATTGCTTGACCTGCTTGGAAAAGAAGGAGTTGGGTGCATTCCATTTTCGCCATTAGCACAGGGAATGTTAACAGATAAATATCTGCATGGTATACCAACAGATTCAAGAGCGATAAGAAGCGGTGTATCTCTCAGTAAAAGTAATATCACGCCTGATAAAGTTGAAAAAATTAAACTGCTAAATGAGCTTGCCTTGCAAAGAGGGCAAAAACTTGCGCATATGGCCCTATCGTGGATATTAAAAGATCAAAGAATCACATCTGTATTGGTTGGTGCAAGCAAGCCCGAACAACTAACAGATTCATTAAATTGTTTATCAAATATTCATTTTACAGCTGATGAATTAACTGTAATCAATGACATATTAAAATAGTCATATCAAAAAAGTCATGTCGCATCATAAACGACATGACTTTTCCATTCCATATTTATTATTTTTTTACTTTATAAAGCTTATAACCAAACAAAAAGATAACAGCGTAACAAATTATAGGTAAATAATAAGCTTTAGCTACATCATGATTAGCTACCTGGCCCATAATAAGTGGAAAAAACGCGCCGCCCACAACTCCCATTGATATAAATGAGGAAGCCTGCTGTGTATCATTTCCCAAATTCTTTAATCCTAAACTAAAAATGGTTGGGAACATAATACTGAAAAAGAAGTTGATCATCATTAAGGCGACATAGGATGGCCATCCTAATTTTTGTGTTACAATTAAACACATAATTATACTGCCACAAGCAAATGCTGCCAGTAGTTTGTTAGGTGCTATAAATCGCATCAGATAGGTGCCTACAAAACGCCCGGCTGCCATCATGGCCATAAAAAGAATCATGTAATTACCTGCGGTATGGTTACTAAATCCCATTACGTCATGCCCATAATTAATAAAGAAGGCCCATGTCCCCGCTTGTGCAGCAGTGTTAAAAAACTGCGCCACTACTGCCCATACAAAATGGCTATTCTGATACAGTTTTTTTGAAGATGTCGTCACATCCGCGTTTGTGGCTTCGGGGCTGTCATTCGCTCCATGCGGGTCAGTAAGTACCGGAACTTTAAGAAATAAAAAAACAATTGCGATAAATACAATCACACAACCTATACCAACATATAATGATTTAACCGATGATAAATCAGTAGAGTGTTCTGTTGCGCGTAATAAAAAATAAGACCCTATAGCCGGGCCAATTATAGTACCGACCGCATTAAAAGATTGTGAAAAATTTATACGTTGGTCGCTTGTCCGTTGATCGCCAAGCGCTGCTGCGAAGGGGTGTGCTACGGTTTCCAATGTGGCCATACCACAGCCCATTATAAACAACGCTATCCTGAAAAAACTAAAAGATTGGGCATTAGCAGCCGGAACAAATAAAAATACCCCTATAGCAAACAATGCTAAGCCTAACAAAACGCCGGGCTTATAACCAAACTTTTTAAGAAAATAACCTGCCGGAATACTCATTATAAAATAAGCCCCAAATACAGATAATTGGATAAGCCCCGATTTGGATTTTGACAGATTGAGTACATTTTGGAAATGCTTATTGAGTACATCGCTCATTGAATGCAGCAATCCCCACATTAAAAATAAGG
>DASWOZ010000023.1:0-18404 GCA_036398535.1 Mucilaginibacter sp.
CGGTAATAATTCCTTTTCCCCAGTTCATTGCTTCTTAATTTACCGGCCCTACAAAAGATGTAGTAACCGTTTGTATGATATGATCATTAGTGATCAGTTGTAACTTAACATCTGTTTTTACCGTGTTTAGCTTGCTTGCCGGTATCATCACAAAAAACATGGCTTTCACCATCCCTCCTTTACCTATTTTCCCCGGTGCCTGTATATATTTTATTTTTACCGCCGGGTCATTTGATCTTATAACTATGTTACGGCTTTGATTGGTTTTATTGATGATCTCGGCATTGTAAATATTGCTGATGTAGCCACCTGGTTGTTCCTGGTAAAGCATCCCGGCACCACGCATTACTGTCATGTTCATATCGCTGCGGCTTAAAATGAAATAGCATAATACGCCAACCAGGGTTATAATAACGCCTGCATAGCCAGCCATCCTCCCGGTTAATGCCGGTTTTTCTTTTGCCCGGATCATATTCTCCGAAAAAAAGCCGATCAGATTTTTGGGCTTATGGATCTTATCCATCACCTCGTCACACACATCAATGCAGGCCGTACAATTAACACACTCTATTTGTGTACCATTACGAATGTCAATCCCCGTAGGGCAAACTGCCACACATAAACCACAGTCCACACAGTCACCTTTTAAATTAAAAGGATCAGCATTTTTAGATAGTTTACCCCGCGGCTCCCCACGTACATCGTTATAGGCAACCACTAAAGTATGCTGATCTATCAGCACGCTTTGCAAGCGCCCATAAGGGCAAATAACGGTACAAACCAATTCGCGTACCTGGCTGTAAACCAGGTAAAAAATCAATGTAAATAACCAGATACTTGCAAAACCGGCCCAATGCTGCGTAACCGGTTCTGTAATAATTTTTATCAAGCTTTCGCTGCCAATAATATAAGCAAGGAAAGTGTTGGCGATTAAAAAAGACACAATAATGAAGATGGCATGTTTGCTTAACTTTTTAACTACCTTCTCCCTGGTCCATGCACCGGCATCCAGCTTTTTGCGTTTATTGGCATCCCCTTCTATCCATACTTCTATCTTCCGGAAAACCATTTCCATAAAAATAGTTTGCGGGCATATCCACCCGCAAAACAGGCGGCCAAATGCTATGGTGAACAATACAATGCATACCACAAAAACCAACGAGGCCAGTACAAACAAAAAAATATCTTCGGGCCAAAAACCCTGTCCCAGTATTACAAAATGCCTGTCTATAAAATTCAGTAATAAAAAAGGCTGCCCGTTTATTCTTAAAAATGGCCCGGCAAAAAAGAATATCAGGTAGAAATAACTTATTACCGACCGCCATTTATAATAAACACCCTTGCGGATAAGGGGGTACATCCACTTCCTTTCCCTTGATTCATTACCCGCCAGTAAGCCGTCCATATAAATTAGTTTAAAGCTATTTTCTTGTTATCGTCAGCATCCTTTACCCCTTGCGGCGCCTTTGGATTAGCCGGATTTGTTCCGTGTAGTGATTTGACATAGTTGGCCACATCTGATATTTGTTTTGGCGACAGTTGCTTTTCCCAGGTTGGCATACCCTTAGCAGGTACACCATATTTAATGGTCTTAAACAGATCGTTAATCTTACTGCCATGCAGCCAATAATCATCAGTTAAGTTTGGCCCAACATTTCCCTGTGCATGGTCGCCGTGGCAGGGTTTACAGTTTTGCGCAAAAATGGCTTGCCCGGCCGCCAGCACTGCCGGGTCGGTAACTAATTTTACCGAGTTTTCATCCACCCGGTTAGCGGCCTTACTGAGATAGATCTTTTTTGCGACATCGGCTTCGGCCATTTCCGTTTTATACTCCTCATATTGTAATTGCCCTATATGAAAAACATGGTAATTAAGCAGGTAGCCTGCGGCAAAAATTATGGTGCAGTAAAACAATACCATAAACCAGGCGGGTGTCGGGTTGTCCAGTTCCTGTATACCATCGTAGTCGTGCTCAATCAAGATCTCTTTCTCTTCGGCTAATGGCCGTAATGACAGCAGCTTTATCCACACATCTTCTTTTGGTTTTCTTTCCTTTTTGGCCGGCTTCATTTCGGCCGCTATTTCCTCTTCGGTATAACCCTGCTGTTTTAAAATCAGCCTGGTCAGTATTTTGAAGGTTCGTAACAAAACCAGCATAACGATCAGAAATAGCAGCAGCGTAGCTACAATTATTCCATAACCAATGTAATTTTGTAATGTACCGCTGCTCATACTGCCATCGTCTGCTAATACAGGTTGAACAATACTAACAAGGGCGGTAAATGCTATGATGGTTTTAAGCTTCATAATGATTGATGTTTGGTAAACTACTAATGCCGTCCTGCAGTGGCAGGCTGCTCATGTGGTCTACATGCTGTTTCCTGATGCGGATAAGCACGATAGTAACCACAATAAAAAATACAAGGAATATCCCCAGTGAGAAAATCAGGTAGACCTGGTTTCCCGAAATGTTTTCTGTAAACTGCTTAAACATGATCTTAATTATTTGTTGCGGTTTTGTTAGCTTTAATATCTGTTCCTAAACGTTGCAGGTAAGCAATAATGGCTATAACCTCTTTATTGCTTTTAACCTTAATATGATCCTTTGCCAAATCATCTGAAATTTTCTTAGCCTGCATATCCAGATCATGATTGGCTATTTTTTCGTAGCCCAAAGCATAAGGAACACCCAACTTTCTCATGGCATTGATCTTACCTGCTGTTAACGAAGTATCTAAAGTTTGCGAAAGAAGCCAGTCATAATTTGGCATAATACTTCCCGGCGACATCAGGCGCGGATCCATCAGGTGATTATAATGCCAGGCGTCACCATATTTACCACCTTCACGAGCCAGATCGGGCCCGGTACGTTTTGAGCCCCATAAAAACGGGTGGTCATAAACAAACTCACCTGCCTTGCTGTATTCGCCATAACGCTCGGTTTCTGACCTAAATGGCCTTACCGTTTGCGAGTGACAATTAGAGCAGCCTTCACGGATATACAGGTCACGGCCCTGCAACTCCAGTGGTGTATACGGCTTAACACTTGCTATGGTAGGGATATTGGATGATATAGTAAGCGTTGGCATTAACTCAACAAATGTTCCAATCAGGATAACCAGCAATGCGGCTATCATTAATTGTATAGGGCGGCGTTCAAGCCTGCGGTGCCATGCGGCCTCTTTAGCTATGGTATGAACGGGTGCAAGCGGCATAGCCTGTGCTGCTTCATTAGCTACCAAGCTTCCTTTTAACATGGTTTTAGCTAAATTATAGGCCATAACTATTACGCCCAATAAATACATTGCCCCACCGGCCGACCGCATCATGTGCATAGGAAGGATCTGCAAGGTTGTTTCTAAAAAATTGGGATATTTTAGCATGCCCTCGGGAGTAAACTCCTTTAGCATTAAGCTTTGTGTAAACCCGGCCCAGTACATAGGTATGGCATAAAACAAAATGCCCAATGTGCCTATCCAAAAGTGAAATGAGGCCAGTTTTTTTGAAAACAGCTCGGTTTTATAGATACGCGGTATCAGCCAGTATAAAATAGCGAAGGTTAGAAACCCGTTCCAGCCTAACGCGCCAACGTGTACGTGTGCAATTATCCAATCACTAAAATGGGCAATACCGTTAACTTGTTTTAAAGACAGCATCGGGCCTTCAAATGTAGCCATCCCATAGGCTGTTAAACCTACTACCATGAATTTCAAAACCACGTCATCGCGCACTTTATCCCATGCACCACGCAGGGTAAGCAGCCCGTTGATCATACCACCCCAGCTTGGCGCTATCAGCATAACAGAAAATGCTACGCCCAATGACTGTGCCCACCCTGGCAGGGTAGTATATAATAAATGGTGAGGGCCTGCCCAGATATAAATAAATATTAATGCCCAAAAGTGCAGTATACTTAGTTTATAAGAATAAATAGGGCGGTTAGCCATTTTGGGCAGAAAATAATACATCATGCCCAAATAAGGAGTGGTCAGAAAAAACGCTACCGCATTGTGCCCATACCACCATTGCACTAATGCATCCTGCACCCCGGCATACACGTAATAGCTTTTCCAGGCCGATACCGGTAATTCAAATGAATTAACAATATGCAAAACAGCAATGGTTACAAATGTGGCAATGTAAAACCAAATGGCCACATACAGGTGCCTTTCGCGGCGCTTAAATATGGTGCCGAACATGTTGATACCAAATACTACCCAAATAAGCGTTATGGCAATATCAATGGGCCATTCCAACTCGGCATACTCATGCGAGGTTGTTAAGCCTAACGGCAATGTAATAACTGCCGAAACAATGATTAACTGCCATACCCAAAAGTGTATTTTACTTAAAACGTCACTAAACATCCTTGCTTTAAGTAAACGCTGCAAAGAATAATAAACCCCCATAAAAATGGCGTTGCCTACAAATGCGAATATTACCGCGTTGGTATGCAATGGGCGGATACGGCCATAGGTAGTATATTGATTACCCATGTTCATGCCGGGATGATATAATTGTATGGCTACTATTAAACCTACAGTCATACCAATAATGCCCCAAATTACGGTTGCGATACCGAAGTTGCGAACGATCTTGTTGTCATAGTAAAAATTTTCTGGCTGCATAAAATTGTTTCTGTTACGGCTGTAAAATTATTGGGATTGGCTGGGCGGCAGAATGATGTATATCGGTTTAAAAGGTGATAGAGATCACTTTTCGGGGGTTATTTCATCCTCATCATCTATCAAAATACGGATAGACGGCGTGTATAGGTCATCATTTTGGCCGCTACGCTGCGCCCAAAAAAATGCGATAAGAAAGGCTAATGCCAGCATCACGCTGCACCCGATCAAAAAATAGATAATACTCATATTAGTTTTCTTTGTTTGGCCATAAAATGTGTGGCCAGGCTGGTAAATGAAATAATAGTTACCGTACTTACAGGCATTAATATTGCCGCGATAAGCGGTGACAGCTTACCGGTTACCGCATAGGTAAGCCCTATTAAATTATAGGTTAGCGATATTAAAAAAGACAAGTGTATAATAGTAACCGTGTCTTTTGAAAACCGCAAAAATGCAGGGAGTTGATGAAAGGACCGACCATCTAAAATGGCATCGCTGCCTGGTGAAAAGTTATTTACGTTATCGGTAACTGCAATACCCAGGTCACTTTGTTTTAATGCACCCGAATCATTTAACCCATCGCCAATCATCATCACCTTTTTTCCCTGATCTTGCAGGGATCTGATAAAATCAAGCTTATCCTGCGGCGATTGATTAAAATGCATATCAGCCGTGTTTTTAAAAAACCGGGTTAATTCATATTGCTCATGATCCTGATCGCCCGAGAGTAAAAATAAAGGATAAGTGGTTTTAAGCGCGGCTACGTTTTCCATACCATCGCGGTAATGGTGCTTAAATGAAAAATAGCCCAGGTATTGTTTATCAATCATCAGGTGCACCCGCGTTGTACCTATGCCCGTTTCAGGCAGGCCCCAAATCAGTTCACCACTCCCCACACGCAACCTATGCCCATCAATCAAAGCAATAATACCCTTGCCCGGAATTTCTGTGTAAATGCTTGTGCTTAACTTAGCCATATTACCTAAATACTGGCAAATCATCCGGCATAAGGGGTGTATAGAATTAATGCAGGCACTATAAATAAGCTGCCTTTGTATTGCTGTTAATTCTGCTCCTATTTTTACCTTATCGCTATCGCCGGTGGTAATTGTCCCGGTTTTGTCCATAACAATGGTATTGATTGCCGCCAGTTGCTCAACTACTTTAACATTTTTTAAATAGAACAGGTTACGATCAAAAATACTGAGCGCTGCCGACATGGTAAAAGGCGTACTGAGTGCAAGGGCACAGGGGCAAGCCACAATAAGCACCGCCGTAAATGCGGCCAATCCTCTTTTAAAATCAGTAGGCAGCCAAAAAATAAGCGATGCAAACGCAATGGTTAACAATACAATGGTAAAGTATTTACTCACCTTTTCATTAAAGGTTTGCATACGGTTATCCTGTTTGCGGGTAAACGCTTCATTGTTCCATAGCTGGGTAAGGTAGCTTTGCGAAACTGGCTTTACCACTTCCATTTCAATAGCCTCGCCGGTTTGCCTGCCGCCTGCATAAATAATTTCGCCCAGTGTTTTACTTACCGGTATAGCCTCACCGGTTACAAAGCTAAAATCAATCAGCGCCTCACCCTTCAGCAAAATGGCATCGGCCGGTATAATCTCGTTATACCTTATCACCATGCGGTGCCCGGTATGTAGTTGCGATAAGGGGATTGGCTTTTCAACACCATCGTTCACAACATGTACCGCTACCGGGAAAAACGAACGGTAATCGCGTTCAAAAGAAATATGATGGTAGGTTTTTTTCTGAACAAATTTACCTACGAGTAAAAAAAACACCAACCCGCAAAGTGTATCTGCAAACCCTGCCCCACTATGGGTAACTATTTCTAAAACAGTCCGGCCAAATAAAACGGCTATGCCCAGGGCTAACGGAAAATCAATATTTAAAACCTTATTACGCAGGTTTTGCCATGCCGAAACAAAATAGCCCCACCCACTGTAAAACACCACAGGTAAAGCAAACAGGATATTTAACCATCCAAAAAAATGCTTAAAGGTTTGCTCATATGCAGACAACCCAAAATACTCTGGAAAACTTAATAACATCACATTACCAAAGCAAAACCCGGCAACCGCAATTTTTAAAACCAGGTTATCATTAGTGGGTTCATTTTGCTTTTTGATAATATCCTGCAAGCTTATTAATGGCTCGTAACCTATGTCATATAAAAGCTCTACCAATTGCTGCAGACTAAGTTTTTGATGATCAAACCTTATGTTGAGTTGTTTTTTAAGGAAGTCAACCCGGCAATAGTGAATAGCAGGATTGATGGTATTCAATTTTTCTAACAGCCAAAGGCATGAGCTGCAATGAATATGCGGTATATAAAAAGTAACAATTGTAATTTGCTGATCGGTAAAATCAATAAGCTCGCTTATAATGGCCGGGTCGCTTAAATAATCAAAGCGCTTATCAATCCGCGCGCGGGTTGCACCCGGGTGATCATTAAAAACATAATAGTTGCAAAGCTTACCTGCCGATAGTATTTCGTAAACGCTTTTACAGCCGTGGCAACAAAAATGCTTGTCATCTATAATGTATGCATCTGTTAAACAATCATCCCCACAATGGTAACAGGTAGTTTTTTCAATGGTATGGCTTTCTGTCATCTTCATATTATTCTTGAGCCAAAACTGCCGAGAACTTAATAAATAAAGAATGATATGCGCGGGTGAAAAAAATGATATACGTCAGTTTTTGTAATCAATGGCTCAATCCACCTGTTTCATTTTTAAATGAAAAGTAACGCTCAGCTTATCATTAGTTTTAATCATACCGCCTAATTTTCTTGGGGGTATAAGGTTAAAATCAGAAAAATTCACATCGCGTGAGCCTAACAGATGAATTACCTTTTGGGCATCCTGCGAAATTTGATAGTTTACTTCAAAACGTTTATGCACCCCGGCAATTTCAATATTCACCAATCCGGTTATCAACTCGGGCTGGGTACTTAAATTGGGGAGCTTGCTTAATGATATAAAAGTGATATGCAGCAATGGGAACTGGCTTTCTTTTAATGTTTTCCGCAGGTCACGTGTCATCATTGAGTTATGACAGTCAAAGCCTTGTATTTTAAGGCCAATATTGCCTGATAAAGCAATTTCGTTATCACTTTTGCCTTTTACAAGGGATAGTGTATCCGTTTGATCATATGCCGGGATTTCGCAGGCAAATTTGTTTACATTGGTGCTTCCGTTAACACATAAACTGCTGCTTTCATTGATCACCCACCGTTTCAACTCTGCTATGGCACCTGTTTTACGGGGTATCATAAAGCTGGTGAGCGCGATAAACAACAGGCATATCCACAAAATATTTTTATAAAACATTGCTGTAAATTTTAATTAGGGATTGACTTTGGCGAATACCATCCCGGCAATTATTGCCTGTATTAACCCATATATAAACCAGCTTAATACCATAATCACCGTAATATCCAGGGCACTAAACGAGATCCACATTACAGGTAATAAAGCAATAACGGAGTATACTAATCCAAATTCTAAACCCCTTAGTATAAACATGCCTTTAAACAAGCTCTTAAACCTGTCCCAAAACCAGGATAGCGCGAAGCTGAAGATGAAGGCATGCAGATAGAAAAGCACATCTCTGCTGCCGTCCGAATTAAATAGCGGGTTGTTATATTCAACAAATAAGCTGGGAAAGAACCTTACCGCCAGATACAAACCGCCATAACTCAATACAAATAATATGCATCCTGCTATGAATCCCGAAATAAGAATTTTTTTCATTTTTAATGTCTTTGGTTAGATAATGATTGGCTGACAGACCCATGCTTAGTCAGAAAACCGATCAAATAAAAACCCCTCATTATTACTGAGGGATCTTTATTTGATAAGCTTTGTTAAGCAGATTAAAAACCGATTGAAGCCTCAAGCACCACTCCGTTAAATTTGCCGCCATTAAGTATATTATTTGGTGGATAGTTCAAATATTCCTGGCTCATATATTCTGCTTTCATCATAATATTGTGTGTTAAAAACCACCCAAATGAGCCCGCAGCGCGGTTAACCGTAATATTTGATGTAAGCCCTTGCAGTGCCGCGGTTACGGTGTTGTAACGGAAGCCAACCCAAAAGTTTTCTTTATCTTTAGGGAACCTGTAAATCACATCCCCGGCGTATTGAGTTGCCTTACGATTAACGGTTTCTGTAATGGTTCGTCCTCTGGCGTTTTCAATTGTTCCAAAAAATTCTAAACCTTTATATTTCAAAAACAGGTTTCCCATGTAAGTATGTACCTCTTCGCTAAATCCCGGGTTCAACCTTCCTGAAAACGCACTATAATCATTGGCATTAGTTAATGTTGTACCATTTGCTATGGCCTGATTTTCCATCACATCAAAGTAATGTGATCCTGTACGGTCGCCGCCAAAAAGGGTGTTACTGTTACCGCTGCTAAGCGTATAGAATGAGCCTGATATTCTAAATCTAAAATCTTGATTTATTTGCTTGTCAAATCCTAATTTTCCCAAAAAAGCAGGTTCAAATTTATTTAACTGATGGGTTGCTGAGTCAATTTTAGTAGCCCCGTTAACAGATTCATCAAGTAAGCCGTTTGTAACCCCGCCCATTAAAAACAAGCCGGATTTGGTATGGTAATAAATTTGCGCGCCTAATTCAGTAGCAAACTCATCCATGATATAGTTTTCTATAAACGGGTTGTAAAGGGTGCTTCCACCATCGGTCCTCCTGAAATGCTGGTCGCCATAGTCAACATCATTTTGTCCAATTCTGATGGTAACACTTTTCATAATATCGTTGATAAGAGGGCTGTTAAGAAAAAGCAATTTATCAAACTGGATGTACCCTCCTTTTACCCAGGTTTCTTCATGGTGCCTGGAAGCCAGGTATGACGTCAAATTCATGCGGATACCATCGGCTAACTGCACATCTACATTCAAATTAGCCATTGGCAATTGAAAAGCATGCGCAAGCGGTAAAAGGCTGTTTACATTACCGGTAAAGCCGGTTCTTGTTAGTGGCTGGGCTGTATTTTTTTCGCCCAACGCCTGGAAGCTTAGTTCAAAGTTACCGCCAACCTTTACTTTAAGGCCAGTAAATTTAACTGTATCTAATTTAGATGTTTCAAACACATTTATGCCCAGCATGCTATTGGGGCGAAGAAATTGGATGGTTTCCTGTGCCTTTACCAGGTTGGGCATGAGCATTAACCCGGTAATTACAAGCAAACCAAGTATGGTAAAAAATTTAGTTTTCATAACGTTGTTATTAATTTGATTTAGAATAGGTTAATTACTTTGATACAGCAGGTTAAATTGAATTGTAAGGTCATTTTTCACCTTCATTGCACCCAGCATAAAGCTTGGCGGGTCAATTTTATAGTCTGTTAGTTTCAAGCTTTCAGAACCTGTGCATGTAATCGTATTGTCGGCATTAACCACTGCTGTTACCGTCATGTTTATAGTTTGAGTAACCCCTGCTATGGTAAGCTCGCCGGTTGTTTTAATGGTATACTTACCTTTTTGAACAGGGGTGATCACAGCTGAGCCAAGCTTATAAGTAATTTTAGGATATTGACTGGCTTTTATGGTTTTGTATGTCCTGTCATCCATTGATGCGTGCTCGCTTTTTAGGCTTTTCGCGTCTACCGAAAAATTAAAAGAGGTGAGTGCATGAAGCTGGTTTTCATTATCAAACTTAAAATCGCCCTGGCTTTCCATCACCTTTGATTCCATGGTCCAATCATGAACGTTGGATGAACCCAGTACTTTGATACTGGCATCCTTATCCGGAGTTAATTTATAAATTGTTTGCGCCACTAAACTTTGAGGCAGTGCACCTACAATAATCATTGAGATTATAATGGCGAGAGTCGAGATCTTCTTGTTAAAATTTTTCATCGTATTTGCTTTTGATTAATAACCAAAAGTAGAGCTCATGCTGCCGGCAGGGAATGACGTGAAGGGGGGATATAAATGATACGTATCACTTTATATACGAAACACTTAGTATGAATTTATTGTATGCTAACTTTAAATAAAAAATGCCCATAGCCTGTGTATAGCTATGAGCATTTTTTAGTAGCGCGCTGTAAGCTTCAAAATACCGGAAGGCTTTCTTTTACATCAGAAGCCGGAAAAATCAACAATGGTTTATTTGTACATACCGCCAGTTTATGGGTAATGCTATCATCAAATAATTTTTGAAAAATATTTCGCTTGCGATGAACCAAAACCATTAAATCAATATCAGTATGTACCGATAACCGATCCAAACCGGCTACAACGCTTTTATTTTGAATGGCTCTGTAATAAATTTTAGGATAGTGTGCCGGGGCTGTTCCTTCTGTAAAAAAATACTTAGTAATATGTTCTTTTTCAATTTCTGCAGATTGGTCATTCGCAACATGGGTAATTAATATCTCAGAATCAAAATATTTGGTTATCTCATATAAACTGTGCAAAATATCCATTCCATTATGCACCAGGTCGGTTGCAAAGGCTATTTTTTTAAATCCTTTAAATCTTACCTGATAAGGTATCACCATTACCGGAAATTTGGCTGTTTCAATAATATCATGTGTGTGATTGCCGGAAATAAGTGTAGACAAAAAACCGGCATTATGCTTACTAATTACCGCCATCAATATATCGTATTTACCGGCAATTTCATTTATCCTGTCAATTACAGCACCTTCCAGGCTGCACTGATTAACCTCCGGCCTGAACCAGCTTTTGTCGTCTTGATCAATCTCAGATTTTAATTTGGCCGATAACGCGCCCAGGTCTTGAATACTATTCTCCTCACAGGCCCGCAATGGCCATGATTTGCTGTCTAATGTTCTTTCACCCTGGGGTACTTCATAAATATTACATAGCAATAAATTCGCTTTTATATTTTGCGCCAATTTTAAGGTATAAAATGCGGCATATTCTGCATTTATAGAAAAATCGGTTAGTACTAATATGGTTTTCATGGCTCTATTATTTAGAATTTAAACTTCTCAAATTGGTCAAAGCATTTACTTTGATACTTTACAATACAGAAACATCAGTATACTTGCCCATTTTAATTGCTTCTTCAATAAATGAAAACACTAAATTTTTATTAAGCTTAACATACTCGGTAAGGGATGCCATTTCCGTTTGTAGTGAAATAAATTTTTCAATCAAATCTATACCTATCTTATCCCTGGTGTTAGTTACCAAAGGCTCAATAAACTTTAAAAAATCATGTATTTTAGTTTTGATGCCCAAAGCTTCCTTTTCCTGAAGGTCAAGAACCTTAATAAAATTGTCTGCTTCGTTTAATTGCAAATTATCCGCATAAATCAGGTACCCATTAAGCACCTTTTTTAAAAACTTGATCTCATCTTCCACAAAATTTATGTCGGATATCCAATGACTGCTTTCCATATACAGTTCCTGCAATTCGCAGTCGAGTTGAGTATTATCTATTATAGGTTCCATTTGCAAAATATTTAATGCTGTAAAGTTGGGCAGTTATGGGATGATATTAAATGATAATGATCAGTTAGAAACATGACTGGCATCAAATACCGGCCATGGGTGTAAATTCTTGCAAATACAATTATTGCTTTTAAAAACCGGTTGTAATTTATTTGAAAAGTGACGGTCATCAATTTTTATACCTTACCAAGCATGTAATTTTGCCATAGGAATTTCCATAAGCGAAAATTCTGTTATTTAATTAGTTACTATGAGCCATACATTTCATATTCCGGTATTAGGATTAGGTTATTCTATTGATACGCCTTTAAAAGTTGCCCGTTACGGTATTTCATCCGTAATGTCTATAGTTGATGATGAACTGATTGAAAGAATGAGGGAATATCACACTAAAAAAAATGGCGACACCTTTAGCCCAATCACTAAATCAGCGCCGGATAGCCGCGCAATGCGCATTACTGCCTATTTAAATATGGTTAAAAGCATGGTTAACCAACAATTTGAAGAATTAAAAAAAGAACCGTTTACCCCCGGAAGCGATGTTTGCCGGTATTTTGAATTATTGCCCGAAACCTCACAGCTAAAGCAGGGATATGATTTAATGATGGAGTATCCGGATTGTGAAAGAAAAAGCATATTTCAAAATATCCTGCGGCAATTAATGGTAAAAGGGAATATTGATGTAAACATCATGTCAAAAGTGGATAAGATGAACTTTAATATTGATGGCACCACAACCGGAAATGAAAATTCAGATGCCTTGGCCGCATTACGCGGATTTGCCGAAAGTGATCTGCAATCGTCTGTCATACTTTCTGCAGGGATGAATCCACGGTTATACAGTTATCTGGAAACTTTTAAAGATTTTTTTCCGGATGAAAATGGCCAGTTAACAAAAAAAATAGTTTTAAAGGTAAGCGATTTCCGTTCGGCCTTTATACAGGCCAAATTTTTAGCTAAAAAAGGATTATGGGTTTCTGAATTCAGGGTAGAATCCGGGTTAAATTGCGGGGGCCATGCGTTTGCTACAGAAGGATTTTTATTGGGCCCTATATTGGAAGAGTTTAAACAAAGGCGGCAGGAAATGCTGACAGAACTATTTGAACTTTATCACCCGGCTCTGGTTGCCAAAGGGATAAATACAGTTGGTATTCCACGGCAAAAGTTAAGCGTGCAGGGGGGCATAGGAACAGCAGCCGAAAATAATTTTTTACTGGAGTATTACGAATTAGACGCTACCGGGTGGGGAAGCCCGTTTTTGTTGGTACCCGAAGTAACTAACGTAGATGAAAAAACCCTGGATCAATTAACCAGTGCCACAGAGGATGATTTTTATCTCAGCAACGCATCGCCATTGGGTATATTATTTAATAACTTTAAAGATAGTTCTGCCGAAACTCAACGTTTAGACCGCTTAGAAAAGGGCCGCCCCGGTAGCCCATGTACCAAAAAATATTTATGTACCAACACGGAGTTTACTGAACAGCCTATTTGTACCGCTTCAAGAGAATACCAAAATCTAAAAATAAAACAATTACAATTATTAGGACTGGATGACCTGGAATATAATGAACAGTTTAATAGTATAACCGAAAAAATATGTCTTTGCGAGGGCTTATGTTCATCTGCTTATATTAAATATGACATTAGCAAGCCTAAAGAAAACAAAGCCGTTGCTATATGCCCTGGGCCAAACCTGGCTTATTTTAATAATATATATTCATTAGAGGAGATGGTTAGCCATATTTATGGCAATTTAAACCTGCTTGATAAAATTAAACGCCCTCATATTTTTATTAAAGAACTTAACCTTTATATTGATTACCTGCAAAAAGACCTGCAGGCGCAATTAAAAGATATGAACGAGAAAAAGAAAAAGCATTTATGCCAGTTTAAAAGCCAATTACAAAATGGCATAGCGTATTACAAACAATTGCTCATTCAATCGGCAACTGAAACTTCACATTTAATTGCGGATACTTATAACGAGTTGATGGCTTCAGAACAGCAGCTAAATGGTATAAATATTTGAGTTGACGGATTATTTAGGCAAAAGCTATATAATTATTAATAATTTTAACCATCGGGTGTATCTTATTATTTGCGGTACTGCTCGTCCGTTACCTGTTCCATCCAATCCACAGGCGAACCGTTAAGTTTTTCCTGGATGGCAATATGGCTCATGGCCGTGGTGGCTGTAGCTCCATGCCAATGCTTTTCACCGGGCGCGAACCAAACCACATCTCCCTGGCGAATCTCCTCAATAGGGCCGCCTTCACGCTGCACCCAGCCATAGCCTGTGGTAACAATCAGCGTTTGCCCAAGCGGGTGGGTGTGCCATGCGGTACGTGCGCCGGGCTCAAAGGTGACCAACGCCATCGCAACACGGGCCGGATCTGGCGGATTAAAGAGTGGATCGATCCGTACCGATCCGGTAAAATATTCTGCGGGGCCTTTACCTGAAGGTTGGGAACCGTTGCGTTTAATTTCCATAATTCTTCTCTGTTATATTTTATTTACGTACTAAAATTTAACACAAAGGTACATTAGTAAACCGAGCAGTAGTTAATGGTTATCAAACAGAAGATTAAAAATTCAATTAATTAGCGGGCTGTTCAAAGGCATAAACACCCCAATAACAGCGTCTTTTGATACTTAATTTATTTATGTTTATAAGCGTCAATAAATAAGTTGTTTGATAAAACCTGATGATTTAATTTCATAACCGTGGACAATCAATAACAAACCATATTATAGCTAAAATGAGGATTCTCCTCAATCACATATTCAAATTCAACTGTAGCGTAATTTTTTTCTGTATCGAGGTCGGCTAACCGATAAGGCAGCGTAAGGCTGCAACTGTAGTCGCCAAGCTTTTCATTATCATATACATTAATTTCAGTAAGTAACGCGAGTCGCCGGTGTGTTGTAACCGGGGGCATAGTTAGTGTAACCGGCTCCGGATATTTCATAGGTATACCGCTTTTGTATACCGTTCCTACTAACATGCGTTCAGGCCGTTTACCTGCTTCAAAAAAAGATGCCATTTCCTGGCCCGAATTCAGTAATGCTGCATTTACCGTTATTTCCTGGGGTATAAATAATCCGCCCGGTTTAAGCTGCGGAATAAGATTAGCCATAATAGATACCTGGGGCTCTTTGCGCAAGGCGTTAAGCATGGTTTCCGATAACATAATGTCAAAATCGTCTGCCGCCGTTACCCTGTAGGTAATCGCATCCTCAAGCAAAAATTGTTTAACATAGGGCAAAAGGCCAAGGCTTTCATACAACGCACGCACGGCATCCAGCGAGTCGGGGTTAATATCAAGTAAGGTAAAGCTTAACTGCTCTGCTGTAAACCTACTGGTTAGTGGTGTAAGCAGGGTGGCATAAGGGCCACAACCCGCATACAGAATGTTGATTTTACCACTAGTTTTTTGTCCCAGCAGGTGATGGATAGCTTTATTGATGCCCCGTAAAAACCTGCGGGTACGTTCAAATTCGCGCAGGCAATGAGCAGCTTTTATAGTGGAGATAGCTTTACCGCTTGTCAGGAAAATATCCTTATCGGTAATATCGCCGGCGGTTACCCCTGACAGGTCACTAAAAACATCATGCAAACCATCTATCGCCTGGGTAATCAGGCGGTAGTCGTCTTCAAACAACAGGGCTTTCGTATAATGGGCTAACTTATCCAGGTGATTATTCATAGGTTTATATTGGATGACAATTGTTGCAAATGGTTAATGCCCTACTGCCAAATCGTGGGTTCATTTTCGTCGGCGGGTTTATACTTGATGTATTGTACAAAGCGGGGGTTATCCGACCTATTCGCGCTGCTGCCATGGGGCAGGGCCTGGTGCCATATAATAAAATCGCCCGCATCGGCAACAATGGCTTTGCTGCCCAATGCATGCAAATTCTGTTGCCGCGGGTCAGCACCTGCGGGTAACGAGTCAAGCCAGCTTTCCACGCGGTGTTGAAATCCGGGCACTAAGGTAAAGGCACCCTGATTGGCGGCTGTATCGCTAAGATATAATATACCTTGCAAACCAAAAATAATAGGCGGATGCAGACTGCAATCCCAATGAAGATCAGGTCCGGGAAACTGCCAATCACCTGTTTCGGGCGGATTAAAACCCACCCTGTCAGTCGTTACCCAAATATCTTTGCGCTGCCAAAGCTGCTCAAAAGCCATTCGTATTTTATCAGCTTGCCGGTTCTTATGTAATAAAGCATGCTGAAAAAGCTGCACCATAATCCCCTGTCTTGCCGCATGCGGTTTATACCAGCTTTGCGGTTCGTTTCTGTCAACACCAATAAAGCGGCAAATAACTTCAATGGTTTGTTCACAATCCTCCTTCGGTATGGCGTTTTTAATAATAATATAACCATTAGCCTCCCAAAAATCTAACTGCTCCTGATTAAAAAAAGTGGGTATCTCCGGGCTTTCATCTGGTAGGGCTACCTCACTAAATATCTTATTAAACCTTAACACATTTTCGTGAACAGGTATTCCTGCAGTTTCAATTATCCATTCTTCAAACTGTTCAAATGATGGCGCATACTGAAATAGATAGGTGATACATTGTTCCAATCCAATCCCTAATACAGAGAACATGGTTTTATCAATTTGCCATTCATTGTGCCAATCGGTTTTGGGTAATCTGTTTTCCCTGTTTAATAAAGCTTTGTTCCAAAATCTTTTTAAATGCCGTACCCCCAATTTGCCTGTTTCAAACGACGATACTGATGGGCTTGATGATAAGTTTAGCTCATTTAACATACTTATTTATGGTTTAAGTTGTGAACATATTTTTTTGGCAGGTCCAGTTAAGCATGGCTGGGAAAGGGTTGCTATTTAATTCCGCTGCGTGTTGTTCATCAGTTGTCATTCCGCACCAAATCAAAAGAGGCACACCGATATATCTTCCCTGCGAAAAGTTTTCAATCATACCCTTGCTACCGCCTTTGTAGCCATTTTCATGAAATACTATTTCGGGGTTTATATCAAGGTGTAAGCAGGCCGCGTATGACCATGCAATAGCCATCATTTCGCCCCCTTGGTTTATATTATTATTTTCCAGATCATCACTCATGCCCGCTCTTATTTCAACCGGCATACAAGCCAGATGGCCTGCCTCGTGCAGAATATCCCCAGGGTAGAGCAGCTTGTCTAAATCCACAACAAGCGAGCCGTTCCGCAGCTTCAGCCCAGGCAAAAAGGTTTTACCTTCAATGTTCTCAAGATGATAAGTTAGTCCAATTTCCTTTATAAAATTCAACATTGTACGTGTTACGTCGCTCATTGGTATTTCCTGTTCCAACTGATCGGCCAGGGTGTTACCGTGCGGTGTGTTTTGCCATCTTAATTGCTCGATAATTTTTAGCTGCAGCGAAATGTCTTTTACCTCGTCCTTACATTTTTTGTAGGATTGCTCTAAAATTTCAGTAAGCCACTCGTTTACCTTACAATCCACTACCAGGTGGATGCGGTCGGTTTCGCTATTATTTGCTACCCGGTGCATCAGGTTTGCGTTAATATACCAGCTTTCGCCTTCACGCATATAAATCCTTTCGTCCTCTACATAAAATTCCACCCCATCATTGGTAAACAGGGGGAAATGCAACCGGGCTTCGCCTTTTTCAAAGGCCAGTTCGGCATCCTTATGTGCTTTTATCACAGCCCCAGCCCGTAAATTAAGTAATCTTACCGCTAATTTTTCGCATTTTAAGCCATCAAGTAAAACCTGTATAGCAGGCAGCCCAGTTAACAAAGTTGTATCTTCAAAACCCTCTTCATTCAACAAATTTGCATAAGGTTTATCCGGATGGCCGCCCGGCGACCTTAGCGGTAATATATCCCAATTGCCGTTATAATCCCGCGTGTTGTAATGTGGCAACCATTCATGGTTAAGTAGTGCCCGTTGAAATTCATGTTGAATGGTATTAATATCAAATGATAATGGAAGTTTGGCATAACAAATCATAACAGGTTAATTTTCAGCAAGTATCATATTTTTTAATATTATTAATATATATCCATCGCCCCTAAAAACAGTTCAACTGCCTATAACGTCCTTTTCTCTATAGGCTTATATGCCTGTTTTTTCTTTAAATTTATTTATTAATTTATAAAATTCGTTATTCCATTTTTTATTTCAGTTTGTTATGTGGACACCGGCTTTGGTGATTATTTGGTTTGTTGTTTAGACATATCTCTAAGAAGCCGTTTAAAATGGTTCAACAATGCCATGGGTAGGTACAAAGACAACCGCCCCCAAAGGGAGCTCATTGCC